>NZ_JBFRVX010000036.1:0-11985 GCF_041475345.1 Vibrio sp. 10N.222.48.A3
GTACCTGAGCCCGGTGCCAAACTAAACAAAATCGCCGTGACGACATAAGCAAGCCAAACATGAGTATCCATTTGCATTTCCTTACTAGTTCTTTAATCTAACAACATTAGTAGCGATGACGCTCTCACATGCATCAGTTCAGGTAATTTCCCATGGAAAACCACAGTGCCACCCTGTTTTCATACACGCAAGAACCTGAGTTCGAGCAAGCGATTAAACACCCGATCTCCACCCTTTGGCAACAACGAAAGGATGGTTATGTCACATCATCTGGTAAAAAAAGGTTGTACTGGTGTAGCTTAACTTCTCCGACACACACCAAAGCTATTGTTATTTCAAATGGTCGCATCGAGTGCTGCTTAAAATACCAAGAGCTCTTTTATGATTTCTATCAGCAAGGTTATGACGTTTATTCATTTGACCACCAAGGTCAAGGTCAGTCGGAACGTATGGTAACAGACTCTGACATTGGTCACATTCACGAGTTTGATGATTACGTATCAGATATGTCTGACATTATTGCCAGTTTTGATCTTAGCAAGTATTCCAATCGCTACCTGCTCGCACATTCGATGGGCAGTACAATCGCCACTCGCTACTTGCAAACTCATCCCAACCACCCGTTTGACAAAGTCACTCTGTGCGCTCCGATGTTTGGGATAAATACTGAATGGTACTTCAAGCCTATCGCAATGCTTGTTGGGCAAGCTCTCACCGCTTTCTATGCCAAGCCGACTTATGCCCCCGGGCAACAGGCGTATTACTCTAAGCCCTTCGAAAATAACTTATTAAGCCACAGTAAGGTGCGCTATCAGTGGTTCCGTTGCTTATATGACGGTTCCCCTTCTTTGCAGGTTGGCGGACCAAGTACTCGCTGGGTATGGCAAGGGTTAATGGCCGCCAAGCAGGCAATACAACAAACTCGTCAAATCAAGATCCCACTGCTATTGATTCAGGCAGGGGAAGAGAAGATTGTGAGTAACGATGCTCAAGTGAAGTTCATCAATAAGCTGAAAAAAACCAACTCTGATTGCCAGTTTAAGGTGATTGAGGGTTCTAGGCATGAGGTACTGTTTGAGCAAGATGAATACCGTAATCACACACTGGATGCTATCAATCAGTTTTTTGCCTAGATCGAATAAGCTAATAGGCTAAGTAACCGACCAAGAAGATAAGCGCTAAAGAGGAAGAGAAGTAAGTGAGCTTTGCCCTCTTTTCTTGCATGAAATTGGCATACAATTTCCACCTAGAGATATTGTGGTTAAAACGATGCTAGCGTTGGCTAGTATTGATATTTGCTAAGCATTTTGCAATGAGGGTTAAATGACTATTCCTGCACTTAAAGATTCCGTGAAAATTGTTGCTTCTGATTTAGATGGTACGCTTTTGGCTCCCAACCATCAGCTAAGCGACTTTACCAAACTAACGCTTAAGAAGTTACACGAGCAAGGTTACACCTTTATCTTCGCTACGGGTCGCCATCACGTCGACGTAGCAGGGATTCGTCAAATTGCAGGGATTCCGGCATACATGATCACGTCAAACGGTGCTCGCGTACACGACCAGAACGATCAACTGATGTATAGCCAGGACGTCCCTCAGAAATTAGTTCAACCGGTTATTGATATTGTTCGCCAAGATCCAAATATCTTTATTCATATGTACCAGAATGAAGATTGGCTACTCGACCGTGAAGACGAAATGCTCGCTAAGTTCCATAGTGAGTCTGGCTTTAGCTACAAGCGATTTGAAGCTGATAATGCCCCAAGCGACGGCATTGCTAAAGTCTTCTTCACACATCCAGAGCAAGACCACGAATATCTGGTCACGTTTGAGCAAAAGCTAAAAGATGCGTTTGGAGACAAACTGAACATCGCCTTCTCAACACCTTGGTGTTTAGAAGTGATGGCCGCTGAAGTATCTAAAGGCCACGCCTTAGACGCTGTTGCGAAATCATTGAACCTAACACTGGATAACTGTGTTGCCTTTGGTGATGGCATGAATGACGCAGAGATGCTGGCGATGGCGGGTAAAGGTCTAATCATGGGCACATCACATGAAAAAGTGATGAAAGCTCTACCAGACAATGAAGTGATTGGCAGCAACGCAGACGACGCCGTTGCTCACTATCTAGAAAAGCACCTGCTCTAATCTCGTCTCGTCGAAGAGATCTGAATAAATAAAAAGGCAGCCAACTAGCTGCCTTTTTTGAACCTTACGTAAAAAGCTCTCTCTAACGCTATCGAGAACCCTGTATTTCTTTGCTTAATATTGCCTGCCACTCTTGTTCGGTAACCGGCATGATCGATAATCGGTTGCCCCGTTTAACCAGTGGCATTTCTGACAGTTCAGGCATGGCTTTAAGTGTTGCCAAAGGAATCAAGCGTTCAGTCACTCGCACAAACTCAACATCAACCATTATCCAGCGTGGATTATCGGGCGAAGACTTAGGGTCGTAGTAATCACTCTCTGGGTCGAACTGAAAGTGGTCTGGGTAGGCTTCTCTGGTTACTTTCGCGATCCCCGCCACGCCAACTTTTTTACATGATGAATGGTATATCATCACCAAGTCTCCAAGCTTGACGTCATCACGCATCATGTTTCGAGCCTGATAGTTGCGTACACCCTCCCAACAAGAGGTTTTTTGTACTCTCAGAGTCTGAATAGAAAAGGTGTCGGGTTCTGTTTTAAATAACCAATATGCCATAATAAATCCAATTAACGGTTGCTCCGAGGAAGATATAACATGAAGGTAATGAAAAACCCAGTGACATGGCTAGTCGCATTCACTCTACAAGGCTGTGTCACAGCGCCAGATGCTCCCCAAAAGCCAGAACTACCACCAGCAACCTTGGATGAGCCACTGAGCATTCAACCGCAAACCTTCATCATGCGTGGTCAGGTTGTGGTTGGCCATGAAAGCCGAACCTTCACCCCTTGCGGTAGCCAACAACAATACTGGTTAAACTTATCTCCAGAGTTAGCGCTAGAAGCACAAGGGCTCTCAACGAGACCTTACCAAGCTTTATATGGCGAGCTGATTGGTCACCTAACCGTACCGAGCCAAACCGGGTATAACGCAGATTTCACGGCACGTTTCGTGGTTGATCAAGTGAATATCCTAACCGCAGAAAACCCTAATCGTTGTGACCAACCACTGCGTTCAACACGAGTATTCGGTAACGAACCCTTTTGGTCAGCAACCTTCGATAAAGACCAGCTCAAATACACCAAGATGGGCGAACAGCCACAGCTCCTTGATATTGAATCGAGCCGCACCACACCAAGCAGTCGTGATTACCAATTAGAGGGTAAAACAGCACAAGGCAAACTCAACCTTACGAAGGAGAGCTGTAGCGACGGTATGAGTGATTCTATCTATGGATGGCATGCCAAGCTTAACCTCAATGACAGTAACTATAATGGCTGTGCAACGGTCTCTAACCAAGACTCAACACTGGACTGGAGTGGGCTCTACTTCGCGAGCTCAACGCAGAACACTGGATTCTCTATCAACCTTGAACTCAACGATGACCACAGTGCTATCACGACTTATTCATACAGCAATGGAGACCCTTCTATTGTTGAACAGGGCTTCTGGCAGCAACTGAATCAAAATCAGGTACAAGTGGTTATGACTCGCCACCAGCAACAGTATTTGATCTCTGAGCGCATCTTCACGCTCGATAACGGTAAGCTCGTCGCTGAAAAAGAGAAAGTGGGCAACGTTGTCTACCCGATTGCCAATGGCGGTCTGGTGCTATTCGAAGCTAAGAATGCACAAGCGCAAGTAAACACCACCGCTAACGTTGATCTAACCGCAAAGCAGGTGAACTCCAGTGATCAACTTGATCTAAAAGTCGACCAAGCGATCCGTGAGTATTTTAAGATCAACAACAGCTCACCTGACGATACCAAGTACCGCTGGTTAACCTACGACTTAAATGGCGATGGTAAGGAAGAACTGCTTGCCCAGCTCGATTGGTGTGGCTCTGGTGGCTGTACATTGCTAATTTTCGAAAACCATCAAGATAACTGGCGCTTCAATAGCCGAGTGACACTGGTTAAGGGCGACATACGCTTAGGTAAATCGCAAAACCACGGCTGGCAGGATCTGATCTTCAATGTCAGTGGCGGCGGTGCTACACCTGCAAAACACACCCTGTCATACTCAGGTGTCAGCTACCCGCTAAACCCAAGTGTCGCTCCAGTTGCAGATGATGCTGATATCAGCGACGTGGTTTTGTTTGCTGATGGTATCTCACCCGCACAAAGTGGAGTAAAGCTGTAAACATGAGTAACCAACAAGCTTGCCCCGGTTGTGGCTTCACTCACCAGTGCGTTTGTCATCTAATACCGACGGTTGAAAGCCAAACTGATCTTGTACTATTGACTCATGAGAATGAGCTGTCGCGAGACACCAACACCGGAAAGCTGCTTCAGCAATCTCTTGAGCAGTGTCAGTCCTTGGTATGGCAAAGGAAAACACCACCAGCGGAGCTAATGGCACTGCTTGAAGATGAAACACGACAACCGTTTCTGTTATTCCCAAGTGATCAAAGCATCGAGTGTCAGCAAGCTGTGATGACCCAAGCCCAGAATCGTAAACCGCTATTCATCATCTTGGATGGCACATGGCAAGAAGCGAAGAAGATGCTTAACAAGAGCTCGTGGTTACAAGCAGTCCCACAAGTTCATCTCGACATCACCAGTGAATCCTCTTACACCTTGCGCCGCAATCAAGACAGTGGCCATTTGTGTACTTGCGAAGTGGGCATTGAGTTGCTCAAATCTTTAGGTGAAAGCGAACCTGCCAAGCTCATTGATGACTACTACCAACAGTATCTAAAAGTATTCCACGCCGACAAATGTGGCCATGCTCTCAAATAGATCAAGCAAGAGCACGGGAAGGCAATAAGCACATTTTAGGGCGGGACAGATACTGAAAACAAAAAGGGTGAGCCATGAGCTCACCCTTTTTACATCGTACTTTAATCTATTGAACCATTTAGTGTTTCACGTGAAACGCACACTCTAGCTGTTCCTTGAAAAGAGATTCTACTCTCCCTATCAGAATAAGCGTTGAGGCTGACCAAAGTAGTAACCTTGCAGGTAATCGATACCCATGTCTTCCGCAATACGGCACACTTGTTCGTTATGAACAAATTCAGCCACCGTCTTAGCATTCAGAATCTGACATAAACTCACCAGTTGCTGAGCGATCTTGCGCTGTTTCTTATCTTTATCGATATTGCGAATCAAACTGCCATCAAGCTTTATGACTTGTGGTTCTAACTTCAATATCTCATCAATGTTCGAATAGCCGGAACCAAAGTCATCAACAATAATATTCACACCAAGGTCGCGGAAGTGATTACACACCTCGATCAAGCGACCGTAATCCTGAATTTGTTCCGTTTCTAACACCTCTAAGCCAATACGCTGTGGGTGACTGATTTTCTTGATGGCTTGCTCAAGGTGAAGAATGGTTTTCTCATTGCTAAAATCTTGTGGCGCCAAGTTAATTGAGAACGAATCGGTTCGCTGACTCATAAAATCAAAGGTACGCGTTATCATCTGGCGACTCAGGCGCGTATAGAGATGCGTTCCTTCTATGATTGGCAAGAACTTACCCGGTGCAATCAACTGACCGTCCTCTTCAATTCGGACCAAGCACTCATAGCTTTCTACCTGATGGCTGTGTGCCGAGACAATAGGTTGGGAACACGCCACAATATTCTGATTAAGCACCGCGCGACTGACACACGACAGCCAGCCAAGCTGCTCTTGGCGATGCTTCTCCAATTGAATGAGCGTCTTGGCGCTCACTAGATGCTTGTTCTGACTCACGGCGCTGCGCCTAGCATCAATCGCCTTCAACAACAAATCATCAATCGAGGTCGTAGGAAAATCTCGACGGCTGGCTATACCCGCACAGATGGATACCGACAGGTAATCAATATCAGGCAACCCCGTTGGTTCAAAATTCACATGTTCCGTTTGGTCTGCAAATTCAGAAAAACGCTGATGAATATGTTCTTGCCCCACCCAGCTATCAAACACCACCGCCCACTCACCGATACCAATGCTATAGAGCTGACACCCCTCATCAAAGAACTGCCACAGCGCCTTTTGAAAATACTCGCTTAAATCATGCAGAAGCTTGTCACCGACTCGATAGCCATACTTCTCATTGATTTGGCCAAATGTCGTGACTTTCAAAGCCAACAAATGACTATCGGTACTCATTTTTGACAGCTTTTCACGCAATACGCTTCGGTTAGGTAAGCCTGTACGGCGATCAATTCGGTAGCTCGCGGTCAATGCGGTCGCTTGCTGTTGAATCTTACTCGCCATGCTGTTGTTCATGTCATCGACATCAAGCAGAGCATTTCGTATCAATGAAAACAGAGGGGAAATATTGGTCGCGGGTTGTGTCTCTAATGGCAATACCGCCTTGCCCTCACCTTCCCTAAGCGCAAGATAAGTGAGGCTATGATGCAAAATTCGTTGCTGGCCATTATCTTGATAGAGCTCTCCCATGCAGTAAACGCCATAGGTGTCCGCTAATGCTTGGAAAACCTCAACCTCTTGGTTGCCATCAATGAAATCAATGCGAGAGGTACAGTTGTAGATAAAAAACTGTTCTGGCTTATGGGAAGCAATCTGTTGAACGCCCAATCGGATTTGCTCTAGGGTCAATGAAGGATGGTCATAACAAAACCGCACCTCATCACCAACCTGAAACGACCCACTGAATTCGATCTCTCCGCCCTCTGTCACCTTGAGCGGTAAGTGAGTGTTCTGGTCTTTGGGTTCACCGACCATCAAGGGGAAGTTATACAGTTGCTCAAAAGGGATTTCGAGACCGTCAGCGAGGTAACGATTATAGACTTCTCGGACAGGTATACCGTCCAATTCAGCTAGCCGATTATCTTGAGCATCAGTCACTCGGAAGGTACGACCAATGGGGTTCCATTCGCAGTAATACCCCTTAGTAATTGAGAGTTCAACACTGTGCAGTGCTAACATGACATAGGCATTTTCATAGCAAATACCATCGAGCATCACCCATCGTCCATGCTCTGTAATGGTCGATGCACCGCCACAAACAGGTAATGAATATATCGACTGCTCAAACGCTGAAAATAGATCTTGGTTATTTATCTGCAAGCGATCGGCGAAACAGATAATGCTTTGAGTATCAGCATTACATTCAAGCTGCTGCCACATCGCTTGGCTATCCCGTCGAGGCTGCTCGCTATATTCGACAACCCCACAAGTGTAAGACGTCGCTTCAAAGCGAGTAACAATAACATAGAGACCTTTATGCAGGATTACACCTTGGCTGATGTAGTGATTAGCACTACAACCAATCAATTTGGCGTTGGGGAAAGTCGACTGGATTACTTGGCAGGCAGCCAACACCGAATCTTTCTCGAAAGAAGAAAACACCTGAATCAGTAGATTGTCATGTGGATGAAAATCTATCTTTTGCAATTCACGCTGGGTGTACTTAATGTCTTGTATCTGGAAAGAGGTCGATTGCATATTCACATTAATCGTTACGTTAATGATTTGTTATTGTGCTTATTATAGATAAAGCTTGCACGGAATACTTACAATCGTCTGATAAATAATGTGACGCTAGTTAGACATCATTCATTCTACTAAAGAGCCATCATCAGTGCCAGTGAAGCACTTTAAAAGCAAGTGACGTTAAGGTCTGAGGGCTTTAATAACTAAAACAGTCGCTTAGGCTCACCAAAGTAATAACCTTGCAGATAATCGACACCCATTTGCTCTGCAATTTCACAAACCTGTTGGTTATGGACAAATTCGGCAACTGTTTTGGCGTTAAACACCTGACACAAGCGTACTAATTGAGAGGCGATATTCCTTTGCTTTGGGTCTTTGTCGATATTGCGAATCAAGCTACCGTCGAGCTTTATGATCTGCGGCTCAAGTTTAATGATCTCATCAATATTGGAATAACCAGAACCAAAGTCATCAACAATGATTCTCGCCCCAAGAGCACGGAAGTGATCACACACTTCTATCATGCGGCCATAATCTTTGATCTGTTCAGACTCGAGAACCTCTAGACCAAGTCGAGTAGGGTCGTTCATACCACTAATCGCTGACTCGAGAACCTCAAGCGTCTTATCGCTCAGTAAGTCTTGTGGGGATAGGTTGATTGAAAAAGAACTCTGCTTATTTGCCATGTAGCCAATGGTGTTTCGAATCATGTGCCGGCTAAGGCGAGTATAGAGATGCGTGTCAGCAATAATGGGTAAGAACTTACCAGGGAGTACAATGGTACCGTCCGACTCCATGATTCTGACCAAACACTCTTGGCCAATCATTTCGTGAGTACCAGACGCCACAATCGGCTGTGAGTAGGTGATAATGTTCTGATCTAAGATTGCGCGGCTTACACAGCTCAGCCAGCCTAGTTGTTCTTTACGATCTTCCTCACTCACCTGAATGTTTTTGGCATTAGTGATGTGAGTATTGTTCCGCACCCCGTAGCGTCGAGCTTCAATCGCTTTCAACAAGATCTCATCACCGCTATCAGCTAAGAAATCACAGCGACTAGCGAAACCACCACACAGAGAAACCGAAAGGTAGTCTATGTCGGTTAATCCATATGGCTCAAAATTAATATGCTCAATACCATCAGCAAACTCGACGAAACGTTGCTCTATCTTCACGCTATCGACACTCGCGTTAAAGATAATTGCCCACTCACCGACACCAATACTGAACAGTTCAACCTTTACCTTGGATTCCGTAGCCACACTAAGGTGCAATCGGTTGACAAAATGATTCGACAGATCAAGCAGTAATTGGTCACCCACTTGATAACCGTATTTTTCGTTAACTTGATGAAAATTAGTCAGCTTCAGCGTCAACAGATGTTCATTGAATAAAATCGTATTGAGGCGTTCTTTTAATACAATACGGTTAGGTAGCCCAGTGCGAGAGTCAATACGGTAGCTTTCAGTTAAGCGACGTGCTTGTTGATGGAGTTTGTTCTCCATCTGAGTATTCATACTGTCAAGATCTGCGACCGCATTTCTGACTAAGTTGAGTAGTGGCGATACCGTTGAGTCTCGCTTAAAATCTTCGCAACGAAACTCATTAATCTCGTCCGACTCTCTCATCGCAATATAGGTAAGGCTGTGATGCAGTATCTCTTGGCGATCGTCGTTGCGATATAGTTCGCCCATGCAGTATGCACCACACGCGTTTACTATCCCTTCAAATGGTTTGAGCTCAAGTTTACTGTCGATAAATTCTAGTCGAGATACACAGTTATAGATGATCACAGATTCAGGCTGATGCACGGCAAGCATCTCAGCGCCGTGACGCACTTTTTCTGCGGTCAAAGAAGGATGATTATAACAAAACTGGGCCTCTTCGCCGACATGCCAAGGGCTATCAAACTCAATACTACCATCATCATTAATACGTAGAGGCGTCGAGATGCACTTCTTTCTGCCGAGCTCTCGATACAGGGGGAAGCTCATCAACTGACTAAAAGGGAGATCTTTACCATCAGCAAGGTAATGTTTGAACACCTCGATAGCCGGCTTGTCATTCAACGCATATAAACGATTTCCAACTGCGTGTGTCACTCGCAATTTCATCCCAATAGGATTCCACTCAGAATACGCGTCCGACCAAATCTTTAAGCTAGGGTTAGTCAATGCAACCGCAACACAAGCATGTTGGTAGGTTTGCTCATTATGCATAACCCAACGGCCATATCCATTCTCGTGGCACAGCCCACCAGCAACTGGTAATGCGTAAGGTAAACTCTCAAAGGCGCTATAAATAGGATAGTCACGCCCTTCAACCTGATCGCACAAGCTGATAACCGTTTTGGTTTCTTCTGTAAGGTTTAATTGAGAAGCGAGATCTTGGCTGTCTTGATTTGGGTTTCCGGTAAACGTCTGAACTGTAGACGTTAAATGGGTATCGTTAAATTCACTGACGACGACTAAGGTACATTCATGCTTCAGGCTGTTATCACAGATAACATAACGGGCGCTCTGACCGATTAACGTCGCATGCCCTATGCGATTGAGGGCTGCATTGGCAATTCGACGAGCGATATCAGAGGACTGAGCAGAGAAAATTTGAATAAGGTACTGTTTGCTGTCACACCACTCTCGCTGATCAAATTGAGACTTAAATAACTCCTCAGTATTTGCGAGAAATGTAAATGTTTGCATGCCAACCCTTGTTCGAAATCGAGTGAAATGAGAACCCGTACTACTATGAATCAAAAATTCCGATCAAAAGTAGTCGCCAATTATCCTAGCCTAAACAGGCATTTAATTGTGACTAATGTAACAATTCAATATCATAAATGCGACACATTAAGCTTACTACGGCCATTAAGTTAATCGCATAAGATCACTAAGTTGCTCTATTTCAACATCAGGCAGCACTGTTGCCTTAGGGGAATCATATAAATTGGAACCAGTATCATTAAACCAGCATGCTTGGAAACCATTTGTCTTCGCTCCACAGACATCGGTTCTAAGATGGTCACCAACATGGAGAATATTCTCAGCGTCACAATTTAGGTATTGCTGAGCTCTATCAAACATATCTGGGTAGGGTTTTGCTCTGCCGTCAGGACCGGCTTTAAGGATTAATTGGAAGTACTGCCCCAAGCCAATTTTATGTGGGTCGACATTGCCATTAGTAATCGCAACTAAAGGAATACGTTGGCTCAGCTCAGCCATCACTCGATGCGTTTCTTGTGGCACATCCACCTGATTTCGCAGCCACAAGGCGTGTTCTATGCCTTCACGAGCCGCTTGTTCTGCTTGCTGCTGAGAATACCCCAGTTGTAACAAACCACGCTTAATCTGTGTTTCTCGCCACACGGTGACATCATGCTTTAACGCTGGGTTTTCAGAGGCGACTTGCTGTTTGATACCTTGCCACTCTTCTAACGAAAGAGAAGCAGACACAGGATGCTTTTGATAAAGCCACTGCGCCATCTCTTTCTCAACCTTCATGATCACAGGCCAGTTGTCGTACAAGGTATCATCCAAATCAAAGGTCATGGCTTTGATGGGCTTTAACCCTCGATAAATTCGCATAGTTAAACCTTTAATCTAATCTTTATTCTTCTTACGAGCTCTTGGATGAGCTTGGTCATAAGCTTGTGCTAAATGTTGGAAATCTAAGTGAGTGTACACTTGGGTTGTCGAGATGTTTTCATGCCCGAGCAACTCTTGAACCGCACGAAGGTTTTGGCTCGACTCCAGTACATGCGTTGCAAAGGAGTGGCGCAGTTTATGCGGGCTGATGTGACTCGCGACAGATTGCTTCTTGCCCCACTCTTCCATGCGCTTTTGCACGCTGCGATGAGAGATACGAGTCCCTAACTTCGAGACAAACAGTGCTGGCTCACCCGGCGAAGCTAGTTCACCACGAACTTTGAGCCATTTCTCAACCCACTCTTTCGCTAAACCAGAAAAAGGCGCTTTGCGTTCTTTGTCGCCTTTACCAATCACTCGGATTTCGCCTTGTCGACCCAATACATCTTTAAGATTGATACCGACCAGCTCAGCCAAACGTAATCCAGCACCATACATCACTTCCATCATCGCTCGGTCGCGAATTGACAGTGGGTCGTCCTCATTCACATCAAGCAACTGACCGACTTCATCAACATCGAGGTTTTTAGGCAAAGGACGTTGTTTACGAGGTGCTGAAACCCCTTTGGCTGGATTGGCGGTCATTTCGCCACGCAAGACAAGGAAATCAAAGAAGCTGCGCAGTGACGATAAGCGAGTCGCAATACTGCTCGCTTTCATTCCTTCGCGCATGCCTTTACTTGCAAGTTGTCTTACCCACGCCGCATCGACTTGAGACCAATCCTTTAGTCCAAGAGTGACTAAATGAGCGGCCATGGTTTCAAGTTGTTGTTTGTAGTTACGTTGGGTGTGTAAGCTGAGT
>NZ_JBFRVX010000036.1:12730-13062 GCF_041475345.1 Vibrio sp. 10N.222.48.A3
TGGGTGTGTAAGCTGAGTCCCTTCTCACTTCTAAGATATTCATAGAAGCGAGAAAGCGGCTTTTGAAGGCTATTAGGAAGAGGTATTTTGGGCTCTAGGCTCATTATTTATCTGCCAAGGTAAGGTGTCCGCCAAATGAGCGACAACAAGTGCTAAATGGCGTAAAAAGAGCGTGTCCATATGAGGCTGGAAGTGTCCGCCATCTTCACTAGAAAAAGCGAGTACACCCAGTGGAGTTCGCTTAGCAAGGGGGAGCACTACATAAGAGCCTAGCTCTGGAACTGGATAATCACCAAACAAATCGTGTCTGTCTGCCTTTCTCAATCGCCCTA
>NZ_JBFRVX010000036.1:13776-14413 GCF_041475345.1 Vibrio sp. 10N.222.48.A3
CCTTTCTCAATCGCCCTAGATAAGCATCTTTGCCATTGAAATGGTTAAGTGAAAATTTCGAGTAACGCTCTTCATTCAGCTGATAAAAACCTAATTGTGAGAGAACTCGTACATGAGCCTTAAGCCCTAGTTCCAACGCTTTTTGTTCAACAGCCTTGATAACCTGAATGAAGTCACTGCATTTCAACACTTGAGTTTGCAGATCCATGAATTCATAGAAAGTTTTATCGTTATTCGCCGCTAGTGACATCAGGCCAGTGATCTCTTCTTCCAGCTCTTCGATTCTATGACGCTGACGTTTAAGCTGAATCTCAACCAGAGAAACAGCGCCCTGCTCAACATTATTAATAGCAAGGCGATCAACCAAATCTTTCCTGTTTTGAAAGAAATCTGGGTTATCACGTAAATATTCCGCAACCACCTCTGCAGTCAGAGTGTCGCCTTCAACGTAAGACAAAACCTATCCTTTATTTTTTATAAATCTATTTGTTATATCGTTATTAGCAAGAAAGCTGACCATCAAACACATGCGTTGCTGGGCCAGTCATCAACAGAGGTTTCCCAGGGCCTTGCCAGCTAATGTGTAAGTCACCACCAGGTAGACGAACCTTCACATTCTCAGCCAGTAAGCCTTGTG
>NZ_JBFRVX010000037.1:0-12965 GCF_041475345.1 Vibrio sp. 10N.222.48.A3
AACTGATTCTTCCAATCTCTATTGTTCAAAAGTCATGTACTCGCTTAGCGAATTTCACATTTTGGTGTTGGGCTTCGCTTAACCTTTGGATGTTGAATGTGAATAACGATATCGAGTGGCAAGTTGAGGGCGGGGAAGACATCTCGACTAAGCAATGGTACTTGATGATGTCGAATCACCTCAGTTGGGCGGATATCGTGATCTTGTCTTCGATCTTGAAAGACAAGATGCCAATGACTAAGTTCTTCCTTAAGCATGAATTGCTGTACGTTCCTTTTGTTGGTTTGGCTTGTTGGGGCTTGGATATGCCTTTCATGAGACGTCACTCACGTGAGTTTTTGATTCGTAACCCTGAGCGTCGCAATGATGATTTCGAGGCAATTAATAAGGCATGTACTAAGTTCAAATGGGCACCGACAACCTTGGTGAATTTTGTGGAAGGGACTCGTGCAAACCACGAGAAACTGGCGACAGCGAAAACACCTTATCGACATCTACTCAAGCCAAAAACCGGCGGTGTGGCGTTCGCTCTATCGGCAATGGGCCCAATCTTGGATGGTATTGTGGATGTCACTCTGGCTTATCCAGAAAATCAGGCTTCTCCATTTGAAGACATGCTGAAGGGTAAAATGACCAAGGTGGTGGTGCGTATTAAACTGCACCCAATGGATGAGAACGTGAACGGTAATTATTTTGAAGATAAAGCGTTTAAACGTCGTTTCCACAGTTGGTTGAATAATACGTGGAAAGAGAAAGACGACTATCTTGATACGGTTTATGGGGTTGATACGCCCTGTGAGGTTGAAACGACTGATGAATCTGATGTGGCTTATAAGAAACAAGAACAGTAAGCTCATACCAAATCGATAGCATCAAAAAAGCCGATAGTTCATTGAACTGTCGGCTTTTTTATTGATTGGACTTTGTCTACTCAAACAGTGCAGTCAGCGCTCACTATGTTTTAAAGCGCTAAAACAAGGATGGTCAAAGAGTGAGGAAGTTAAATCGCTTGGTAAGCCTCAATGATGTGCTTAACCTCACTGGTTTTGCCTTGCTTCTCTTGTCCTTGATGGATGCGCAAGTAGTGCTGCAATGTTTTGGCTTTGTATTGCTGTGATACTTGCTTCTGTTGTTCACAGTTCGGAGTCCAGATCTTGTCGCCGACGCTTGATATCTCAGTTACCGTTCGGTTATTGCCACTTTCATCTAGATTTTTGTCGCTTTCACCTTGGTTATTGCTGACCAATAAAATCTCGTAGTAACGACGGTTCTCTTCAATTAACACTTCATCAATTAGGCCGAAATTGAGCGCCTTTAAATGATTTCTTAGCTCGAACTGCTGATGAACCGGGCAAAGTAAAAAATCGATCGCTTTGTCTGGATGCTTGCAATGAATATCGTCGACGAGCTTTTGTGTTAGATCGCCTCCCACACCCGCAATAATGACCAGATGTCTGCCTGTGTGCTTTTCCAATGGAATCGCTGCGACATCCAAGCAGTAGACTTGCCATTGGCTGGTCATCGCTTGTTGGTCTGAATTATCTTGGGGAAAGTAACGCGTTAGCTTGCCCTCCAGTTCATTCATCAGAGAAGGGACAATATCGACAAAATGAATCTGCGGTGCTTTGTGGTCAGATAATAGCTGAACACCCAAGAAGCCGTGATCACAACAACAGTCCCAAATATGTTGGTAGTCATTACTGACAAGGGAGTGGAGAGTTTGCAGTCGGTTACTTAGCTTCATAAGGCTCGTATCGTTAAAAAAGGGTATTGTTGTATCGAACGCGCATTGTAAAGACTTTCCATAAAAACAAAAGCACCTAGGGGATTAATCCTAGGTGCTTTTTTGTTATCGGTATCGTACCAATCGGTGTGATACGAGCGTGTTAGCTAATGTCTACGACGCTTTGGCTACGCCTCTAATGTGACCTTCTACTCGATTCTTTCCAAGTTGTAGTGCGATAAGCTTTGCTTGTTCCGCAAGGGCTAAAGCAGAGTCTGTTTCGCCGTCTATTTGCGAAAACCCGACGCTGATACTGAGTGACAATGTGATATCCGGAGTGACTATGGTTTTCTCGGCGATGCTGACTCGACATTGTTCCAATTGGTGCTTGGCATCCTTCGCATCATTCGCTTTGAATAAAACGGCGAACTCCTTGTCCCCGACTCGAGCAAGGCAAAGCCCTTTTGGCTTAGGAAAGTAAGAACGCATCGCTTCTCCGGCAAGCTTTATCATCTTGTCGCCAATCGCTTCACCGTAAGCTCGATTTACGTGGTCAAAGTTATCGATATCGAGCAGAGCTACATAGGTATCGGGTTCGCATGCGTAGTTGTCGATCGCGATGTTAAAACTACTTTTGTTGTCTAACTGAGTCATGAGATCTTTACTGCTCAATTGATGGTGGAGCAGTAAGTTAGACAACGAGACTTCCGTGTAATCTTTGATCATGCGTAAAATACTTTGACTGATCGGCAAGGGCGCATTGACGTAAATCACCGCGATTAGCTGGTTACGAGAGTGCAAAGGGATACAGTAGTGGCGTTGGAGTATTTTGAGTTTACGTGCCAATGGATCTGCGTATTTGCTGCTTCGATAAGCCATGGTCTCGGGAGCAAATCGCTCAGCAAGGGCTTTGTCAGTATGTAGCGTTGATTTGTTTCCATGATAATCGATGGTACTGAATGAATGGCTCTCTGCTTGATAAAGGCAGAATTGAATGCCTTTTTGATAGGTAAAGCTATTGAATATGGCTTTTAACTCTCGTTTAAAGCTGGCGAGATCATCAACTTTATTCAGTTGAGATAACGACATGTTCAAGCGGTGAGCTAGGTAGTGTGCGCCAATCCATAATAGAAGCAGTGACCCGAGTACCACGCCAGTTAGCGTAAATTGGTGTGAGCTGGTGAGTATGTCGTGACGATCAGTGCCCGAGACGAATACCCAGTTTAAGCTGTTGTCAGCATCAAATACCGTTATTTTGAAATTATCTTGATAGTAGTATTCGTGTTGGCCGACGGTCTCACCTTGAGAGAGTTGGTGGCTGATGCCGGCATGATAGCTGATGGATTTGGAGCCAATGCGTTTCGGGTCAGGATGGAAAACCAGTCGTTCGGTTGCTCTATCAACCACAAATACATAGCCACGGTCTAATGTCTTTAAGTCTCTCAGGCCTTGTGTGGTATGCAAAAGGTCAAACTCAATCCATATTTCTTTGTTCAACTTTTCCGTCGTGTGTTTGATCGCGAAAACCCAACGACCATCGGGTTTTTGATAGATAGAAGAGATGTAAAAACCTTCTACAACACTATCAATTGGATTCCACTGGATGGCATTGATCTGCTCATTAGAAAGAGGCAGGCCACGAGTTGAAATATATTGTTGGGATTGAGGCTGGTATTGAACAATATCGGAGAAGTTAGGTGTTCTCTTAAGAATATTGTCACTGATGTCCCTGAATTTTTGTTCACCGACGGGGCCTGATGTAGATAAGCTTAAACTGGTTTCCAAAAAATAGAGTTTGCCGAATGTGGCTTCGATGTTGGAATTGATGATGGAACTTGCGATACGAATATTTGATAGTGATTGTTCTTTTGCTGTCGTTTCTACTTTTTCAAGTTGAGCTGCAGCAAGATAGAGCATCCCTCCAGTTAATAAAATAATGTATGGTTTAAAAAGCCGAATTAATGTTTTAGGTAAAGCCATGATATCCAAAGACGTTATAGATTCATTTTTATAGTACGGCCATACTAAACAGTTTTCGTAATCACATCAATGCAAAATGTTCCATATAAAAAATTGAGTTTGTGACGTTCAGCTAATAAAAAAGCCAGTCATAAATATAACTGGCTTCTATGGCTTCGCGCGTTCTATTAAGCTGGTCTGGCTTTTAACCTAAACCTAAACCTAAACCGAATCAGTCTTGTTTGGCGAATAGTGCAAAATTGCCATTGAAACGGGAGATAACAGCATTTCACCTTCGGCATGACCCGGTTTCACGTTTCGCAAGTTGGTATCACAGATGGTGACCCAGTCTTGCTGACGGTCACTCGGTAAAGAAAATCGAGCAGGAGCGTTGGTTTGGTTGATCAGATAAATCAACTCGTCGCCATCTTTGCCGATGCCTAAATGCAAGGCTACGGAGCTTAAACGGTTCCAATCATCATGTTCCATGATTGTGCCATCAACACGGCTCCAGAATATACGGTTAGAGTTACGTTTATCGCCACTGAACGCTTTGATAAACGGCACCATGTATTGCTGACGTGCGGAGATCATCTCAGATAACCAAGCCTTGAAGTAAGTCTTACGCTCGGAATCTTCCCAGTTGAGCCAGCTGGTGACCCCGTCTTGGCAGTACGCGTTGTTGTTACCCTTTTGAGTATGAGATAACACATCGGCCGTCAAAATATGCGGAATACCGAATGCAAATAACAGGCTTGCCATGAAGTTACGTTTTTGCTTTTCACGTGTTGCGATAACTAAAAGGTTTTCTGTGTTGCCTTCAACACCATAGTTTTCAGAGCGATTATCACCGTGTCCATCGCGGTTGCTCTCACCATTTTCTTCATTGTGCTTATGTTTATAAGAAACAAGATCTTGCATGGTGAAACCATCATGATAAGTGATGTAGTTGACGGTTAATTTGTACGGCCAGTGTGCGGCACTGTAGATGTCACGAGAGCCCATTAAGCGAGTCGCAAACTCTTTCAAGTAGCCTTGGTCGCCACGCCAGAAGCTACGAGTGATATCTCGCAGCTTATCGTTACACTCATTCCACCCCAACGGAAAATTGCCAACTTGGTAGCCATTTGGCCCGATGTCCCATGGTTCTGCTATTAACTTGGTTTCTTTCAATACCGGATCTTGGGCAACGGCTTTGAAGAAAGCAGCCTCAGGATTGTAGTTATCGCCTTCGCGCCCCAGTGTTGCTGCCAAATCAAAACGGAAGCCGTCGACTTGGAACTCACTAACCCAGTAGCGCAGTGTATCCATGACTAAGTTCAGTGCTGGTTGGTGGGTGAGGTCGACCGTATTGCCACAACCGGTGAAGTTCGCGTAATGACAGCCATGCTTAATGTAGTAGCGGCTATCCAGTGCTTTTAGGTTGAAGGTTGTACCACCTTCACCGCCTTCTGCAGTGTGGTTGTAGACGACATCAAGAATGACTTCGATACCGTTGCGGTGCAGTTCTCGAATCGCGGTTTTGAGTTCACTTACGGCGTCTTTCTCTGCGTAGCGTGGGTCTGGCACCATAAACAAATATGGATTGTAACCCCAGTAATTCACTTTCCCCATATCCAATAGGTGGGGTTCATGCATACATGCAGCAATGGGTAAAAGTTGTAGAGAATTGATGTTTTGCTGTTTATAGAATGCAAGCATTTCGGGACTAACTAACCCCAAATAACGGCCTTTTGTATTGGTCGCGACTTCTGGGTGAAGTTGAGATAGGCCTTTAACATGGGTTTCGAAAAGAACGGTCTCTTCGCGGCTAATACGCGGCTTTTCGACATCTTGCCAATCGAACGTGTCATCAACTACGAGACACTTCGCCATCGAAAAGCTTTTTTCATTGGTATATGGCGTTGCGTAATCGAGCGGTTCGCTTATTGCTTTAGCGTAAGGGTCGGAAAGTAAGATCGGGCCATTATCAGTTTCAGCAATGAAACCGTATTTTTGTCCCGCTTTAATACCATCAACAAATACATATCTGATATCAGCGTATTCATTTTCCAATTTATAAGTGGTGAACTCATCGTTCTCGTCAAAAAGAGCGAGAGAAAGGGATTTACAGTCAGGGGAATAAATTGAGAAGTTACAGCCAGTGTTACCTAGCGTTGCGCCTAGTGGATAAGGGCGAGCGAGCGTTCTAGTCATTGCTTGATTTCTTGTTCGTTTATCAACATCAGTGAACTATTAGTAAAAGGCTTTGTCCCATTAAGGTCAAGCAACTTCATAGAATAAATTTTGTTGAAAAATAATTCATCGATGAAGTTCAAATTATATATTTGAAGTAGATCTCACTTATGCTGAATAATTAGATCTGTGTGCTGTCTACTCCTCCTAGATTAAGTGATCCAACCCTTTAAAATACCATTCTGTATAAACTCTACTCCCTTCTCATCCCCCTTAATTTAGTTCGGGGTGGAGGAAGTCAAACTTGTCATCCCCTCTTAATATTGGCTCCGTTGAAACGAATCAGGGGAAACCCTAAACCTCTCTATCTTACGCCCGCCATTACTGCCTTTGGTTGTCGCAAGAGAGCAAAAATATAAAACCTAAAATAAATCGTCCTTAATGGAGTTAAGAATGAAAAAAGTAAGTTTGATTGCTGCTGCAGTGGCTTCTGCACTTGTCGCTGGTTCAGCGTTCGCAGAAAATGACGTTGCACTTGATGTAACAAGTGGTGACTCTTCAATGGAAGTAGAGGTGAAAAACCCTACTGACGTTATCACTGACGGCTGGGAAGTTCACGGTTACATGTCTTCTAACGTTCGTGTTGTAGATGGTAAAACAGTAGACACTGAATTCGGTAAGCCAGATTACAAAACAGCGGGTACTCACGGTAAGAGTACTAACCAAGTTGAATTTGTAATTAAGAAGCACTCTGAGTACCAAAATGGTGTGTGGGCCGACTACGTTCTTCGTACTGAATATGGTAACGGTAACTCATACGCTTATTCTTCTGAAGGCGGACAAAAGAAGAATGATGATTCTCAGTTCGAAGTAAAAGAAGCTTTTGTTGAGCTCGGCGGCATTTTAGGTGAAGACACTTCTATTTGGGGTGGTCAACGTTACCTAAACCGTGCAGCTGGCCTTTTATCTGGTGAGTTTTGGAAACAATCATCTGGTATTGGTGCAGGTATTCAAACTAAGCTTGCAGGACATACTGCTGGTATCGCTTATGTGATGGCTGATCCTGATGCAGGTTCTGCAGATTCTTACGCGATAGACTGTAAGCAAAAAGATGGTACTACATCGACAAACCCGAATGAATGTAAAGTGAAGAAAGATGGTGCAAAAGAAAGACAGACACTCTCTTCTATTGACTTGTACTACTACGGCGTGGATGCGGGTATCGGCAGCCTAGACTTTGACTTTAAATATGGTCAGCAAAACATTAATGGCGGTGAGAACGAAGACGGTATCGGTGCAGCTGTAACGCTTAATACAAGTTACTATGGCCTAGACGGTTGGACTCAAAACGTAATTGCTTACGGCTCTGGCGTAATGAAAAACCGTGGTGTTAACTTCGGTGGTTGGTCTGGTGGCGGTGATAAAGAAGAATCACTATTCTTGACTTCTTACGGTGTGCTTAACATCTCTGAAAAATGGCAGTTAGGTACGGAAGCAGTGTACTTTACAGCTCTTGACCAATTGTTTGGTGCTGACGGTTTGACTCGTTACATGGTTGCTGCTCGTCCTTCTTACAAACTGAACGACAACATTCGCTTAGAAGCTACGGCTTCTTATGCACATGAAGAAGGTGATGAAGGTTACTGGAATCGTACTGGTGATGCTGTAGAGAGCGATATTCTTAACCTAGAAATTGCAACTGCATTTACAGCGAACTCTGACTACTTCGGTCGTCCACAAGTTAAGCCTTACATTAGCTACATTAAAGCTGATGATGAAGCAAGTGCTAAACAAATTGGTATCGATAACGGTAAAGACGAATTTGTATTCGGTGTACACACTGAAATTTGGTTCTAAACCGTTTAAAGTATAAGGCAGCCATTGGCTGCCTTTTTCCGTTTCCCCCAACAACAACCAATAGTGAGAGAGATTACAATGACAAATAAAAGCTCTATGTTAGCCGTGGTACTAGGTGCCTTGCTAAGCGGTTGTGCTTCCGATGCTCAGGTTCAAACTAAACTCGATGCACCCACTAATGCAGAAGTATGCTGCAGCGATTTTTCGCAGTACCCATACGCACAATTGAATGATAATGAAGATTTAAAGTTTGATATCGACTTGGGATCACCTGTCGGTACATTTACAACAGGTAATAGCCACTTTGCAGCGTTCAAGTTCAGCGAGCGCTCAGGGGAGATGGTCGTTAAGCTATCGAGCTTAATGATCGATGATTCAGTTTTTGCTCCAGAAGCCATGCTTCTAGATGAAAACTTTAAGCCAGTGCAAACATTGAAGTTTGAAGACTTTAAGGTTCAGGCATCCGACGCTTTTACTCGCACGAGTTACATTGAGCGCTTGCGTATTGATGCGAGTAAGACACCTTATATTGTTATCTACACGCCTGCTGATGAGCTTGGCAATAAGGTGAAAGTTGATCACCCAGCAAAGGTGCGAGCAAAAGAATTTGGTGAGGTGATGCCTATGGTCACCGATCCGGTATACACCAATCAATTAGGTGGTCGTTTAGAGTTAGAAATTAAAACTTTAAAACTTCGCCCTTACCGTGCTAAACCTGCCGTAGCGCCAGTCGTTGCTGCCCCTGCCGCTATGGCAGCGACTGCAACAGCTGTTGTACCGAAGAAAGCAGACACGCAGATACGTGTGCAGCAAGAGACAAAAGACTTCTATTTGTCTGCTATACAAAATGCGGTGAAGTCAGGTGATGTACCGAAAGCTTTAGGTTTGTTAGATGAAGCGAAGGCGCTTAATGTTGAAGGTGCACAAGAAGCTTTTGTGCGAGCCGTCAACGCAAAATAGCTTATTAGCTTATTAGTTAGCTTAATAACTTAATAACTTAATAGATTAGTAGGCTTAATGGCTTAGCAGCCCAGTATCTTAGTCGCTTAGAGATAGAAATAGAGATAGAACGCTCCTTTAAAGGGGCGTTTTTTATATCTGAATTTATAGACACTTCAAGTTTAGAGGTCGTTATGCAATCTGAATTGATTATTATCGATGAGTTCTTTATTCCACAGTTGAATCGAACTCGAACGCTCCGCATTTACCTTCCTGCGGGGTATCACCAAGCAGAGCACGCTTATCCTGTCTTATACATGCATGATGGGCAGAATGTCTTTGAGAAGTCTACAGCGACGTATGGGATGTGTTGGGATGCACAAACGACACTCGATGAGATGCAAAGGCTCGGTAAGTTATCCGGGTTAATTGTTGTCGCTATCGACAGCAGTCATGAGCTTGATGGCATGGAGCGTTACAATGAGTATTCGCCTTGGCGCGCTAACCAAGAGATAAAAGAGTTGGGAGTTGGTGATGAGCTACTTAAATTTGGTGGTGAAGGGGACGAGTATATAGCGTTTATCTGTCATACATTGAAGCCTTATATCGACCAAACATACAGAACAAAGCCGAACCGAGAGTTTACGTACCTTGCTGGCAGTTCAATGGGCGGGCTAATTAGCTTATATGGTGGCTCACTGTACCAGAATACTTTTGGCGTGCTTGGGGTCTTCTCTCCGGCGTTTTGGTTCAATAAATCCTCATACTTCGAGTATATGAAAGAGTTTAACTTTCTGTCTCCAATGAAAATATATATGGATATGGGAACGAATGAAGCTCGTGAAGAGGCAAGCGTAGATTTTGCTGACGTTTATCTGAGTGGTTCAAGGGCAATGAACACGTTACTCACTCAAAAGCCGAACGTGACGCTGTTTTATCAAGAAGGACAAGGTCATCAACACAATGAACTGGCTTGGTCGTTGCGATTCCCGAATTTTATCGACTTTATTTTTAGACAATAAAAGAAGGCCTAACTCCGTTTTGTCTTCGTAAACGGTGTATTAGGCCTGCTTTTTTATCGCTTTATAACCGTATCACTTTATACGTCTATAAAGCGATAGGCTTAGTATCAGCAAAGCTAGTCCTTGGCTGCTGACAATTTTTGCTTATTGCGCTTGTTCAACAAGTAGTCCTTGCTCATCAAACTGTTGTGTTGCCTTGCAAAGTCGGGCTTGGCAATTTGTAAGTCGCATAAGATGGCGTTATTTGGCTTTGGTTGAATCTCAAACTGCGCTTGTTTGTCGTTGACCGTGACCTGTTGTTGGTGACTGTCGATCATGATCTCCAACGATTGTGTTAATGGTGTCGAGATTACGGCAACAGACTCATGGTTTATGTCTAGCGTAAGCACCAATGTGATTTCGGGACTTACCGTATCTTCTAGATTTGACTGAATCTTGTAATGAGAAATCCCATTTTTAGATTCAAATGACAGTCGTAGCTGGTTTCCTTGACCAAAAGGCAACGAAGCCACTAATTCGCTCCAACAACTTGGGAAATTTGGTGTTAGGTGTATCTGATTGTCCAATAAGCGTGGGCAATATCCCAAATAGTCCTGTTGCGCGTTACGAGCGTATTCTGAAACAGACCAGGCTTGAGCAAACGTTCCTGATTCTACAAGGTCGCGGTCACTTTCTTGGAAAGCATCCAAATTTTCACTCATTGTCCCTCTACAGCCTTGTGTAAGGATCTGTTTTGCCAAGTTTTTGGATAGCTGGTAACTGAGATCTTGCTGCTTAAACTTGTTGAGCGCCGTAATAGTAAAGCCCGCATTCCACCCCCAGATCGTCCCGTTGTGATAAGCCGCGTCCTTGTGGTACATAGCTTGATTGTCGTGATAAGGATGAAAATCGACATGCTCTTGTTGTAAGGAGCAGATCCCCCATGGGAACAATAGCGTTTCTACCGCGTTCTTGACGATGTATTGCTCTCTTTCATTCTGATTCAGCGGACTTTTCTGAGGAATTGAAATCGTCATCAACTGATTCGGACGCACGCTATAATCAGGCACATCACCTTGCGATAAATGGTCGGCTAGGCGATGGTTTTTATCATCCCAAAATTTAGTGGCGAAACTCTCTTTCACTTTTCCTGCTTGGATTGTCCAGCTCTTTTCTGATTCAGAGTCGCCCACCAGAATAGCGAGTTGAATAGCGCAGTTTAAGCTTTCAAACCACAAAGCTTGGATGTCATTGGCTTTAGGCCCGCGAGGAGACCAAGGTGTCATCCCATCAATTTTTGCATCCATCCACGTATCAGGGTGGCGATGTGCCATCAGACTGTCTTTATTCGAATAATCTTCATTCAAGCCATCTTTACTCAAGCTATCTTTATTCAAGTAATGTTTTTCGACACCCGTGATGAAACGCTTGAGAGTGGGATAAATGGCCTTAGCGAACGCCACATCGCCAGAGTAGTTGATGTACTCAAGGGCTTCACGAATCATCCAAGGAGTACCATCGGTGGTGTTATAAATGATGTTCGTTTTACTCGTCACTCGATTCGGGATTCGGCCGTAATTTGTGGAATTTTCGTCGAGCATCTGCATGGACGCAAAGTTTTCAATGATCTCTTTTGCTTCACTAAACAGCCCATTAACCAAGCTTGTGCCCGACAAAGCGATAAAGGTGTCACGGCCCCAACAGTCCTTGAACCAAGGTAATCCAGCCCAAATGCCCGTGCCAAATTCATGGCTAACAAAGGTTCGGCTTGCAAGGCGCGACCACATAACCGCTTGGTTGTATTCAAGGTCGTTGGTCCACAAATAATTATTGGTTAAGAACTCATAAATCCGCTGTTGGTGAAGAACGTGTTCGTTATTTTTGACCGCTTGATTCACCAATGAACTAGCGGCTTTAAGGGTTTCAGCAAAGCCGAGGTAGACGATGAGTTCAGTTTGGTTATCTGACGTCGTGAGCATGAGTTTTGCGTTGCTCTCTGAGAGCTGAACTAGGTCGCGAAGTTCAGGGTGAGCGTCTAGCGAGATCTCTCGTGCATGTACAGCATGATTGCTTGCGATGGCGACAAACCTTGGGCAGCCGTCTGGGCAAACTTGAGGGCTGAGTTCTATGACGATATTTGAGTCTGAAGTATGAACTTTAGAGTGAGTGGTCGGTATGTTGAGTTCTGGAATTAGGCTTAAAGCACTCGGTTTGTTTGACGACACAGTGAGTGATACAAGTCTGGAACCTTGAACCAGGCTCAACGACTCTCGGCTATGATCATAATGATGTTCAATACCATAAGGCGTCAGGCTGGCACGTTCAGCTTCTAACTTATTATTGAACTTGCCGTCGATATAGCTAGCGAAGGTTCCCAGTATCCAACCTTGGTGGTGACGATATTTGCCACCGTTTACATAGCTATAGGTTGCTCCATGATAGTAACCATCGACATTATCCCCGAACACAAACGGAAATGACTGTGTCTCTGAGATGGTGAGCTGCTGGAATAGTTGGTCATGTGGAATCGCAAAATCAGGGTGTTGCCAGTGAGGCTGCGACTCCTCAACCTCAATATCAGCCTCAATCAGGTGAGTATCAATAGGCTCACGTTGAGGTGTTGATAGATCATTGTATTCCCCCTTGGTTACGGTGATCGTTGGCGTCGAAGATCCAAATTGCACCTTCAAGGAGTATTGACCAGCGACAGCGGGAGAGAGCAGCAGATCATTGCCAATACCTTGTGTGTTGATAAGAGGCATCGCTTGTTCTAATTCGCAGAGTGTGGCTTCACTTTCATGCCCTGAAAGCGTCCATTGCTTGGTGCCATCTGAATCCGAAATTTTGAAGCGATAAAGGTCGGTAGATAAGCATAAGTTTGCTCTGTAAGAGCCGTCTTGCTCTTTGAACAATGGGGTGTCTAACCCCCAGCCATTGAACGTACCTTTTAGGTAAAGAGTAGGGATTTGCATAGCGAGTTGATTTCCAAAACAAAAAAGGCACAGCATGCGCTGTGCCAAAGGACAATAGGATATTAATAAAAAGAAAGGTTATTTGGTGATTTGTTTCGCTGCTGTGTCTAGTGCTTCTCTAACGGTTTGCTTGCCCTGCATTGCGTTATCGATAGCCGCACCTTCAGCGAACCAGTAAGCCGTCATTTGCGGGATGTTTGGCATAATTTCGCCGTTTTCAGCATTCGTCATGGTTGATTTGATGCGATCATCGCTCTCAAGAATTTTTTGGAATGATTTTAGTGTCACCGCGCCAAGAGGCTTGTCATCATTCATGGTTTTCAGAGCGTAGTCTTGGAA
>NZ_JBFRVX010000038.1:0-5882 GCF_041475345.1 Vibrio sp. 10N.222.48.A3
CTTTTTATATTAAATTGGAACAATTCATTCTAATTAATAAAACTGGATCACATTATTGGTAGTTTTTCGTACAAAAAGTGCTGTTAACTTAACTGGAGCTGTTAATAATCGATGACATATCGCGATAGCAGCGACAAGTGATGAGCTATATAGAGGGAAATATGATGAAAGAGGCGGAATTGGTACCAACGCAGCCGGTAAGCGTGAGAGAACGCTTTGGCATCGACAGTAACCTAACGGTGATGGCATTTGAACATCCGGGTGAATATGTGCCGAGAGTCGATCCTAATTACTGTTTTGACCCCGAAGTGACGCTGGCTATATTGGCAGGGTTCACCTCCAATCGTCGCACATTGATACAAGGCACGCACGGAACGGGCAAGTCTTCTCACATAGAGCAAATTGCCGCGAGATTGAATTGGCCGTGTTTGAGGATCAACCTAGACGGACACCTGAGTCGATTGGATTTCATAGGTAAAGACAGCATCGTCATTAAAGACGGAATGCAGGTAACAGAGTTTAAAGAAGGCATTCTTCCTCAGAGCATTCAACAACCCATCGCACTGGTGTTAGATGAGTACGACGCTGGTCGCCCTGACGTGATGTTTGTGATTCAGCAGTTATTGGAGCAAGACGGGAAATACACCTCTTTAGAACAAAACCGAGTGATCACACCTAACCCTTCTTTTCGCCTGTTTGCTACCTGCAACACGCTTGGCTTGGGTAACTTTTCAGGTTTGTATTCGGGTACTCAAGTGCTTAACCACAGTCAATTAGATAGATGGAACATCATCGCTACGCTCAACTATTTAGACCCACAACATGAAACCAAGATCGTGTTATCCAAGCTTCCAAATCTGAATAATGAAAGTGGCCGACAACTGGTTGAGAAAATGATCGCCACCGCAGGATTAACGCGTAACGGGTTTCGGGCTGGCGACCTTTCAACGGTGATGTCTCCGCGAACGGTGCTCACTTGGGCTGAAAATATCCAAATATTCGACGATGTTGCGACGGCATTTAGGCTTTCATTCTTAAATCGCTGTGAAGACGAAGAAAAAGAACTGGTTAGCGAATACTATTTCCGTTGCTTTGGTGAAGATTTAGAAACGCCTACTCAAAACTATTCCCACTCGGAGTCGTAAACCATGGCCAATGTTTCTTCCCAGCAGAAAAAGATCCTCGATCTTGGCGTGTCTGTCGCCAGAGCAATCAGTGGCGAACTCAATCTGAACTATCGGGGAGAACGTCTCTATAAAGGCAATAAGCCCTGTTATTACCAGTCCGCACATACTAACGATCTCACCTTTGTGTCTCGCCACGAGCTAAAAAGCAGCAAGCTATCGATGCAAGGTAAGATCGATTCATCGGCACTGCGACTATTGCTTTCAGACGCTGACCTCCATTATTCATTGCGCCCTCAAAACGAAATAGAACGTCTGCTTTACGACTTCTGCGAACAGGTCCGAATTGAATCTCAAGTCCCGCCTTATCTAAAAGGCGTGACCACCAGTATCCAATTCAACTTTGCGTATTGGAGCGACCAATATCATCAAAATGGCTTTACCGAATCACGAATAGGCATGTTGCTGTTTACACTGATGCAAGTCATCCACACCCGCTTAACTGGCGTTCCGGTGTCTGAGCCTATCGCTGAGACCATTGAATCGACTCGCGCAGGCATCGTGCCTACTTTCGGGTACAACCTTAAGCGCTTAAAGCAACATAGAACCGACCAACAACAGTTTGCTCACTGCGCCAATGAGCTTGCTGCCCTTGCACAAGAGCTCATCAACCAAGAGCAAGAGAGCGATAGCTCGGCTACGCCAACGGTTGAAGAAGACATAAAAATCCTTGCGCAGCTTGCCCTTATCGTTGATGGAGACATTCAAGATCAAGACGTCGATACTGACATCACGGGCAGTAGCAAGGTATTCGAGTTGTCGGGTGCGAATTATCAGGTCTTTAATTCAGAATTTGATCAAATTGTCGCCGCAGATAAACTCGTCAGGCGCGCCCTATTACTCGAACTGAGGCAGAAACTCACCGATGACATCATGGCGAGACAAGTAAACACTCGCCGTTTAGCCGCTATGCTTACTAGCTTTGTTGCCACACCACAGAGGAACCGACGTCAGGACCATTTAGAAGAAGGCATTGTTAACGCCCCCACCATCACCAAGCTCATCACGTCGCCATTGGATCGCACTGTCTTTTATCAACCTGATATCGGTGTATCTCATCAATGTGCTATCACGTTTTTGATGGACTGCTCAGGCTCAATGCAAAAGCACAGTCACAAGCTAAGTCTGCTGATGGACACCATTCTCAAATCCGTAGGATTGGCTGATATCCCATTTGAGATCATTGGCTTCACTACCAACAACTGGAACGGTGGCAAGGTTTATCGGCAGTGGCTTAAACAAGGCCAACCAAAACACCCAGGCCGCTTGAACGAAGTTCGGCACATCGTGTTTAAGGGTTTTGATACGCATTGGAGACGATCTCGCCTTGGCATTGCGAGTCTTCGTAAAGCAGACGTCTTTAAAGAGGGGATTGATGGCGAAGCGGTGCAGTTCGCTAGCCAGCGGTTGCAACAGCACACTGCTCAAAGAAAGGTTTTGATCGTGTTCTCAGACGGCTGCCCAATGGATACCGCCACCAGCACTGCCAACGATCAGTTCTATTTGGATAACCACCTCAAACAAGTCATTGAACGTGAGTCGACCAAAAACGGAATTGAGATTCATGGCGTGGGGATGGGAGTGGATTTGAGCCCGTACTACCGCAACAACATTACCTTGGACGTACAAGAGAGCTGCTTGTTCGGGCTATGTAGGAACATCTTTGAGATGCTAAAGCGCTGACGTGTCAGTGAGGAGGGTGACGTCAAGCATTAAACGAGAATCAAGCCCTCCTCCTTCAAAGATAATTTTGATAAAGAAAACGTTCTAAGCCAAAAACAACGACCATGCAGAGACCGCCATCAAGTACCCACCAATCAACATCAACACAATAAACACTAACTTTCTGAGTTGATCATTAGACAACGGCGGTGGGAAACGTCGAGCAAACATCGTGACAAGCGCCACCAAGGGAACAGCAATAGCAGATAACCACAGTATGCTCTGTTCCATGTCGCCTGCAGCGTAGACATTGACAGTACGCGACATCGACGTACAAGCGAACACCATCAGCAGTGTGCTTCGCACCAGATCGAGCGTAAAAGGCTGCCGATAAAGATGATAAACAATCGGTGGACCTGCCATCCCAAACAACCCACCCGCTAAGCCAGAACTAAAACCAGACAACAAAAACGATACAGTTGCCGAACGATCCTTTCTGGTTTTAGGTTTGAACATAAAACTCAAACCTGCGAATAGCACCATGGCACCCAATAGTCCTCGGAGAATATGCGTGGCCGATTCGCTTAACTCGTCCAGCAAGTACACCCCCATCGAAACGCCGGGAATAATACCGATGACCAACACCACCAGAATCTTGAGTTCCCCAAGCAGTGGCTTACCCATCAATGCGACCAAGCAATTGAACAAGGTCACAATACTGACCACAGCGGCTATAACGGGTAAGGAAACCAGATTAAGGCTAACCGTTAAACCAATCACGATGATACCGAGGCCAAATCCGGTGACAGTTTGAAAATAGGTACCCACCGCGATGGTGGCAAGAATAGCGAGTAAAACAGGTAACTCCATCAGCAGTCCTAGTTAGGTTGTTTTTGGGGGTTGATTTGAATGTGAGTATCAGCTTCAGGAGCTAGATTTTAGTATCTAAAATCAAATGTCGATTCATCTCTTTTTTCAGAATCAGCCGCCACGTCAGTCTTTGAATTTGCTGTTTTTCCTTGCTGTGCTTGTACCGCGGTCACCGCGATCACATTAAAGATGTCTTGTGCGTTACACCCTCTTGATAAGTCATTCGCAGGTTGATTCAACCCTTGTAATAGTGGACCAATCGCAACTGCCCCACCTAACCTTTCCGCAAGCTTATAACCAATATTACCGGCTTCTAAATTGGGAAATATCAACACGTTCGATTGACCTTTCACCTCTGAATCTGGCAGCTTTTTCGCGGCAATCTCAGTCACAATCGCGGCATCGAGTTGAACATCCTGATCGACGGCGATTCCGGGACAACGTTGTTTCACTAACTGAGCCGCGTTACGAACCTTATCGACCGATTCATGCTTGGCACTACCGTTGGTCGAAAACGATAGCATTGCGACTTTAGGTTCTTCCATCAGTAGCGTTTGAGCACTGCTTGATGCGGCCACTGCAATCGATGCTAGCTCGGTTTCATTAGGGTTAATCACCAACCCACAGTCACTGAAAATCATGCCGCCTTTAAGATTATGGAAAGGCTCACACAACATCATCAGAAAAAAACTGGACACCAATTCACTGTCTGGCGCGGGGCCGATAATCTGAAGCGCAGCTCGTACCACATCAGACGTGGTATAAACCGCACCATTAACTGTGCCATCCACCAGCCCCTCTCTGACCATCAAATTGGCAAAAACGAGTGGGTCTAGAACCAGCTCTAGCGCATCATCGTAAGTCATACCTTTCGCTTTTCTTAATGTATACAACCGCTCAGCGAGGACTTCTTTGAGTGATGACGCTTGTGGGGAAACAATGTGAATGCCTACAAGATCAATGTGATGTAATTCTGCAGCAGCGATGATCGCTGGTTCATCCCCTACTAGGGTGATGTGAGCGAGCTGTTTGTCTATCGCCATTCTTGCGGCTGCTAGTACTCGCGGGTCCTCAGCTTCACTCAAAACCACTCGCTTACGATCTAAGTGAGCCTTATCAATAATCCGTTCAATCGCCTTCATCTTAAATTCCATTTATTGAGATTAATTGTTCCATAATTTATATTTATATTATTGGAATAATAAAAAAGGTCAAATTTTATTCAGATAATTGAAGAATAATGATTTGGTATGTACACTCTTAGGCATAGACATATCGCAAGGATGGATCATTATATGCAAACAGAAACACCACCAGTTCAAGGGGATACACCGACTCTCCGACTTTTTGCACTATTAGAGGTGATAGCGCAAAAAGACGAGTTTATTTCTCTTCAAGGATTAGTCGAAGAAACTGGACTGCCAAAACCTACGCTGCACCGAATGCTTCAGCAGTTAGAAGCGGCAGGCATCATTCAAAGAGACGGCGATGAGAAGCACTACAGCTCAGGTATTCGACTCAGAAAGCTTGCCGAAAACCTATTGTTGAATAGCACCATGCACAGTGCCCGACGCACTATTCTTGAAAACCTGAGAGCAGAAGTTGGCGAAAGCTGTAACCTAACGGCGCTATCAAGTGGCGAGATCATCTATCTTGATCGTGCAGAAACTGAAGCACCCCTTCGTTTTCATCTACACCCAGGTTCTCGCGTCCCAGTACATTGCTCAGCAAGCGGAAAACTGTTTTTGGCGCACATGTCTAAGTCACAGCGCAGACGATTAATTGAAAATGTGCCACTGACTCAGTACACAGTGAACACTATTACAGACTATTCGATGTTAGAGAAAGACATCGAAGAAGCGAAAATCCAAGGCTTTGCGATTGATGACGAAGAGTTTTTGCCGGGCTTAGTCTGTATCGCGGTACTGATCCCGTCATCTACGGGTCAATCAAACCTCGGCCTAGCGATACAAGCGCCTGTAATTCGAGTCAAACCTGATGAAGCGATCAAGTACCTACCCGCTCTTCAAAAAGCAGCAAAAGCGCTCGCTAAGATAGAGTCTGATAATTGGAGTCAACAATAGGTCATTTTCTTAGACCGCTTCGAGTGGCTATCGCTTCGAAAGCAACAACTTAAGCACGGACGAACTAACGAGCTAACGAGCT
>NZ_JBFRVX010000038.1:6646-11737 GCF_041475345.1 Vibrio sp. 10N.222.48.A3
GAGCTAACGAGCTAACGACCACTATCTTCGACCAATCAACGGTTGGTCGAAGTCATTTGAACACTCGCCAACCCGCATATAAGCAACACGTCTAAAGTAATCACAACAAAGGAATCACGATGCTAAACATTAAGAACCAGCACTTACTCTCTTTTATGGTGACAGAAGCGAACAACGCAGTTGCAGTCACAAACCCAGCAACGGGTGAGCTTATTGGGCATGCGCCAATTTCATCCGAGGCGGAGTTAGAGAGCGCTATCGAACGTGCTCATGTTGCGCAGAAAGAGTGGGCAAAAATTCCTGCTAAATCCCGTGCTGCATTGCTAAGTGGTTGGCATCAACTGCTCCTTGAAAACAAAGAAGATCTTGCTCGCCTAATGACCATTGAACAAGGTAAGCCGCTAGCAGAAGCAACAGGCGAAGTGGTTTATGGTGCAAGCTTTATTGAATGGTTCGCCGAAGAAGCGAAGCGCACTTATGGTGATTCAATTCCTAGCACCGTCGCAGACAAACGCTTGGTAACCATCAAACAACCTATCGGAGTCGCATGTGCCATTACGCCATGGAACTTTCCAATTGCGATGATCACTCGTAAGGCAGCTCCTGCCCTTGCTGCTGGCTGTAGTTTTATTGTGAAGCCCTCAGACGAGACGCCCCTTTCTGCATTTGCTGTAGTTGAACTGGCTTACCAAGCAGGTATCCCGAAAGATCTATTACAAGTGGTGCTTGGCGACAGCCCTGAGCAAGTTGGCACCCTATTCACTTCTCATCCACTGATCAAAAAAATCTCTTTCACAGGCTCGACTCGAGTGGGCAGTATCTTGATGGCTCAAGCGGCAAAAGGCATCAAGCGCACCTCAATGGAGCTCGGTGGCAACGCACCTTTTATTGTGTTTGACGATGCAGACATCGACGCGGCCGTTCAAGGCGCAATGGCGTCGAAATTCCGTAATGCGGGACAAACATGTGTCTGTGCAAACCGTTTCTATGTTCACAGTAAAGTATACGATGAGTTCGTGGCTAAATTCGATCAAGCGGTTCAGCAGCTTAAGATTGGTAACGGCTTAGATGAAAGTGTCACCATTGGTCCTGTTGTCAGTCAGAATGCGAAGAACAACATCCAAGCATTAATAGACAGAGCGGTAGAACAAGGCGCGACACCTGTGACGCCAACTCAAGAGCTTGATGGGCTTTTCCTTCAGCCTGTCATTCTTAAAAATGTGAAACACAGCATGGACATTGTTCAGCAAGAGATCTTTGGTCCTGTCGCCCCTGTGATGCAATTCGAGACAGACGAAGAGCTTATTGAGATGGCAAACGACACCATTTATGGATTAGCGTCGTACTTCTACAGTCAGAACATTCATCGAGTATGGAACATTGCAGAGGCACTTGAGTACGGTATGGTCGGTATTAATGATGGCCTCATCTCAACCGAGGTCGCGCCGTTCGGCGGTGTTAAGCAATCAGGTATTGGCCGTGAAGGCGCAAAAGAAGGCATCGATGAATACATGGACATAAAGTATCTTTGCTTTGGCGGAAAATAAGGTTGGTAGCAACTAGGTTTCGGCAGTGATTAGGGCTCAGAAATAATTAAGTCTTAGTGATCACTAACCTACCCCACTCCCCACCTTTCTCACCACAAAAATGAATCAAAAAAAGCCGCGCTATAAAAGCGCGGCACCTTGGGCTCGGTTAAAGGGGGTTTCTTTTTTTTTAGTATTTTACATTCTCTGTTTTTGTTATTGGGTTGCTTCTCTATCCCTGCGCTTTCAGTTTTAGACGCATAGCATGCAGCACTGGCTCGGTGTAACCACTAGGTTGAGCGCAGCCTTCGAATACCAACTGACACGCTGCTGAAAATGCGATGCTGTTTTCAAAGTCAGGTGCCATATTACGGTAGCTCGGGTCGCTAGCGTTTTGCTCGTCAACCACTGCCGCCATACGTTTCATGGTTTTCATTACTTGTGCTTCATCGCAAATGCCGTGGCGTAACCAGTTGGCAATATGTTGACTCGAAATACGCAATGTCGCTCGGTCTTCCATTAACCCTACATCGTTAATATCTGGCACTTTCGAACACCCGACGCCTTGGTCAATCCAACGCACTACGTAACCAAGAATACCTTGTGTGTTGTTATCCAATTCATTTTGGATATCTTTAGCAGTCAGCTTTTGGTTGCCTAGTAGCGGGATAGTAAGAATATCATCAACATTGGCTCTCACTCGCTCTCGAAGCTCTTTCTGACGGCTTGGTACACTTACCTTGTGATAGTGCAGCGCGTGCAAAGTCGCGGCGGTTGGCGAAGGAACCCAAGCAGTATTAGCGCCCGCTTGTGGGTGTCCGATTTTCGCATCCATCATCTTCGCCATGTTGTCCGGCTCTGGCCACATACCTTTACCGATTTGGGCCTTACCTTGCAGGCCACAAGCTAAGCCAAGATCAACGTTCTGGTCTTCGTATGCGCCAATCCAAGTCATGGTTTTCAGCTGTGTTTTAGGAGCAAATGGGCCCGCTTCCATACTGGTGTGAATTTCATCACCCGTTCGGTCTAAGAAACCTGTGTTGATGAACACAACACGATCTTTAGCCGCGCGGATACATTCTTTAAGATTGACTGAAGTACGACGCTCTTCGTCCATGATGCCGACTTTGATCGTGAATCGGTCTAAGCCTAATGCATCTTCAATGCGACCAAACAGTTCATTGGTAAAGGCGACTTCTTCAGGGCCATGCATCTTAGGTTTAACAATATTGATGCTGTTCGCGGTCGAGTTTTGGTACGCGCTGTTGCCTTTTAAATCATGCATCGCGATTAGTGAAGTGATCATGCCATCCATAATACCTTCAGGTACTTCATTACCGTCAGCATCAATAATGGCAGGGTTGGTCATTAGATGGCCCACATTGCGGATAAACAACATGCTGCGGCCTTTCAGCGAGATCTCGCCTCCCGTCACGCTGGTGTATTGACGATCTGGGTTGAGGTTACGAACGATGGTCTTGCCATTTTTCTCTAGTGACTCTTGTAAGTCACCTTTCATCAAGCCTAACCAGTTACGGTAAGCCAGTGCTTTGTCTTCACCATCAACCGCTGCTACCGAATCTTCGCAATCCATAATGGTAGTGAGAGCCGATTCCACCAGCACATCTTTAATACCAGCCACATCAACGCTGCCAATTGGCGCGCTCGGGTCGATTTGAATTTCAATATGTAGATTGTTGTGCTTAAGCAGAATACTTGAAGGCGCACTTGCATCACCTTGGTAACCAATGAACTGGTTGCGATCGATTAGAGTGACTTCTTCGCCATTGTCTAAGGTCGCTGTCAGTGTATTGCCAATACTGACATTGCTGATGCTGTATTTGGTGACGTCTTTATGAGATACACCGTTTAACGGTGCAGCGTCATCAAGGAAACCTCGAGCGTAGCTCACGACTTTAGCGCCACGTGCAGGGTTAAAGCTGCCACCTTTTTCTGCACCATCACTTTCACTGATGACATCGGTTCCGTAGAGCGCATCGTATAAACTTCCCCAACGCGCATTAGCCGCGTTAAGTGCAAAACGTGCATTCATAATAGGTACAACAAGCTGCGGACCCGCTTGTGTTGCAATTTCAGGCTCAACGCTGGTAGTCGTTACTTGAAAGTCATCACCCTCAGGAACTAAGTAGCCAATCTGCTGTAAGAACTGTTTGTACTCGGCCGCATCTAGCGTTTGTCCGGCACGCTCTTGGTGCCAAACGTCAATTTGATGTTGAAGATCTTCACGCTTGATAAGCAGTGCGCGGTTCTTGGGAGCCAAGTCTTCAAGGATAGTTGCAAATGATTGCCAAAAGTCTTCAGCGACAATGCCTGTTCCAGGAATGACCTGCTCATTAATTAATTGGTAGAGGGTGCTATCAATGTTCAAGCTTCCCTGTTGAATACGACTGCTCATAAAATCTCTCTCAAACTAACTGATGACTACTCATTAAATCTACGTAACTGGCTTAAATTCACGTTACTAGCTCAAATTTACTTTACTAACTTAAACTTACGCAACGGACATAAATTTAGCTAATTTATGCCAGTTATACTGGATATTCATATAAAAAATACCCTACAAACTGTGTTATTCCGTCACACCACTCTCTATTTCATTGGCGACACTTTTAATCAATCGGCGCATCCACTGATGGTCTGGATTAGTTTGTAACAATGGACTCCACGCCATCTTCACCTCAAAGGGTTCAATCGCAAATGGCGCAGGTTTGATTAACAACCGAGGGTTGTTGCGCTGCAATTGTGCTGCTTTGGTTGGAATGGTCAGGATCAGGTTCTTCTGTTGAGCGAAGAGAATCGCCGACAGGTAGTGTCGTGTGAACACCGTGATATTACGCGTTTTGCCAATGCGCATTAATGCTTCATCTATCCAACCAAGCTTTTGCGCTTCGCTTGGGTTAATCCCAACGCCGGTGCCCATACCCGTCTTACTTACCCAGATATGTTGCGCCTTTAGATAAGACAAAATATCGAAGTTGTCCGCTATCGGGTTATCACAACTAAATAGGCAAGAGAACCCGTCGTGCCAAAGGCTCATCTGATGGAACGACTGTGGAATATCGTCAAAACGGTTGATGATAATATCAACAGTGCCTTGCTCCACATCCTGATAACTCACGTCACTTGGCGTCATAATATCTAAGCGTATTTTCGGTGCTATCTCGCTCAACTTTTTTAATAGCGGCTGAATAATGGTCGACTCAGCATAGTCACTCGCCATGATACGAAACACACGTTCACTGTCTTCTGCATTAAATTCCGTGGTCGGCTGCAATGTCTTTTCTACATTCGCCAAGATGTTTCTAATCAATGGCTGCAGTTTATGTGCTCGCTCGGTCGGTATCATCCCTTCACTGGTTCTCACCAACAGCGGGTCTTCAAATAGATCACGTAATCGACGCAGGCCATTACTCATGGCTGGCTGAGTGATTCCTAACTGATTTGCTGCTCGTGTTACGTTTCTTTCACGTAGCAACATGTCTAAATACACAAGTAAATTAAGGTCTATACGAGCAATATTCATAAGAAAAATACCGAATATAAT
>NZ_JBFRVX010000039.1:0-1743 GCF_041475345.1 Vibrio sp. 10N.222.48.A3
CTGTACCAAGTATGGGTGAACTATTTGCAAACCAATCTGATCTCGCAGGAACGGTTCACTACTATGCTGCATGGGTACTGATCATTATGGCATCAGTGCACGCCTTAGCGGCGATAAAACACCACGTTATCGACAAAGACGATACGCTACGAAAAATGATAGGAGCTTCAAAATGAAAAAGTCAATTATCGCTACAGGATTAGCATTTGCTATGGCAATGCCTTTCGCTGCGAACGCCGCTGATTACGTGATTGATACAAAAGGTGCGCATGCTTCAGTTAACTTCAAAGTTAGCCACCTAGGTTACAGCTTTATCCAAGGTCGTTTTAACACATTCTCAGGTGACTTCTCATTTGATGAGAGCAACGTTGAAGCGTCTAAAATCAGCGTAACGGTTGATACAACTAGCCTTGACTCAAACCACGCAGAGCGTGATAAGCACATCCGTAGTGGTGATTTCATCAATGCTGGTAAGTTTTCTGATGCGACATTCAACAGCACAAAAGTGGTTGATAAAGGCGACGGCAAACTTGAAGTTATGGGTGACCTTAAACTTCACGGTGTAACCAAGCCTATCGTTATCGAAGCTGAATTCATCGGTGCTGGTCAAGACCCATGGGGCGGTGAGCGTGCTGGTTTTGTTGGTACAACTCGTCTAGAGCTTGCTGACTTCAATATCCCAGTAATGGGCGCTTCAAGCTATGTCGACATGGATCTGCATGTTGAAGGTGTAAAGAAGTAATCTAGCTATCAATAATCGCTATCAACATATTTAGAAAGATCAAAATCCTAGTCGATACGAGATAGGTCGGCTGTTAGCCGGTTATTTAGTCATATGGAAAGTAGCAAAGCAGCTAGAATATAGAGAAAGGCGCAAAGTTTTCACTTTGCGCCTTTTTTATTGAGGTAAATGGCCACGCGTTTAGGTCTGTTTTGTGTCAAACCTTTTACTGCGTCTTAAGCCACCATTTACCTCTGCCAGTCAACGTTGCAATGACTGAGTTATCTAGCTGAACGACTAATCCCTAATAGTTCAGCCTACGATTCGTTACTTTGTTTCTAATGAAACGCTTGCTTTGTAAACAGTCGCTAGTTAAGCCGTTTCTAGTTCAGCCTTTGGAACCACGTTTAGGCGGTCGCCATAGATTGGACGTAGTGCTTGCATAACTTCAGTACGAGTCATCACACCGACCATTACGCCATTTTCTAGCACTGGAAGCATATGTGGTTGGCTTACTTTCATCGCTTTTGCACGCTCTTCTAAAGAAAGAGAGGTCAGGCGAGTGGCATAGCCCATGCTTGTTGTCGGGTACAGTTGTTCTTTATCGATACATAGGAACTCAGCAACATCGACCAGTTTGTCGTTTGCATCAATAGCCACTACGTCACGGCTCATTAGGTCTACCACTTTCTGACCTTTAGTCGGAATGTAGTCTTGGCACCAAAGGTCAACCATTACGTCGTGAACAGAGAGGATACCTACTAGGCGGCCTTCAACATCGCAAACAGGAGCGCTAACAAGTTGAGCATCTAAAAGTGAATCAATCGCCACTGAAGTAGGCATTTCTACGCTCAGTGTAATTGGTTGAGTGTTCATGATTTGCTTGATAGTAGTTGTAGTGTTCATAGTGGTTTCCTTAACTGACGTAATTTCTGTTGTTTGAGTTATTGCTGTAATTTTTGCCGCTTTAAGCTGCGGGCGACGGTAGATACTCCAATTGGCTAAGCCGACCAATACCGCAC
>NZ_JBFRVX010000040.1:0-15921 GCF_041475345.1 Vibrio sp. 10N.222.48.A3
GCTAAATGCTAAGTAACATTTTCCTGCCGCTGAGCAATACATTGGAGAATGCAGCCCTACGTAGGTTCGAGTTCTAAAGGAAGAATTAACGGGTTCAAACTTGTCTTTAAAAATGATGTTGTCAGCATCAAAAGAGAGGAAGTTAACCGTTTCATTCACATCGTCGAGTAGCTCAGATAGGTATGGCTTAACGGTGCCAGTGACATCAGAGTTGATAGCAGCGTGTCCAAGCTGAACCAACTTCATTGTTAAGCGATATTCTTTACCTGAACACATTTGAGCAACATAACCAGAGTCTTCAAATGTTGCTAAAATACGGTGGACTGATGACTTGTTGAAGCCAGTCCCTTCAGACACTTTTTGTAACGAAACGCCATTAGGATAATTCCCAAGGAATTCCAATACGGTCAGTGCTTTAGACAACGATTTAATTTGCTCACTCATATATGTGCTACCAGTGTTTACCTATTTCAGTATGGAAGTTTTCTGCGATGTCACGTCCATTGCTACCAGCTAACGCTCGGCCAGCAATAAACGATTTCGCAGACAGATTCTTAAACAAATGCAGATCGTCAGGAACAATACCACCAGTAATGGATAGTTCAATTCCAATATCCGATAATTTCTGCATTTTTATCAAATCTTCTTCGGTCCAGCTCACACCAGCAAGTTCCGCATCACGAGAACGGTGATAAATTGCTTGTTTAATGCCCATGTCGACCCAAGCTTGCGCATCTTCCATTGTCCAGTGTCCATACAGCTCAATTTGCACTTCGCCGTCGAATTCATCCGTTACTTTCTTCGCTGAACGAATAGTTTCGATGTGTGCTGCTGCACTTACTGTTACCCAGTTAGCGCCGGCACCCATCGCTAGACGCGTTAAAATGGCGCTGGCATCGGTGATTTTCATGTCACAGACAATGACGTGATTTGGGTATTTTTCTCGTAGGATTCTTACGCTATCTACGCCGTGGGCGAAGGCTAAAATCGTCCCGATTTCAATCACATCTAACTTATCTGCAACATGCTCTATTGAGGCTAATGCCGTGTCGATATCTGTGGCATCAAGAGCCATTTGTAACAAGGGCTTAGGCATCTATTTCATCCTCAAATTGTTTAAACAACTGCACCAGTCTTTGATAGTGCTTATATTTCTTTTGGTATATGTCGTAGTGTTCAGGGTTCGGCTCGACACGTGACGTAGAATTAGTGATGGCTTGAGTACATTCTTCTAATGAAGCGAACTCACCTGCGCCGACCATTGCCATCATTGCGGCACCTAATGAGCCGGTTTCATCCACGTCTGATATTTCAACGGTCATGCCGGTAAGGTCAGCCAGCATTTGCATCCATACAGGGCTAGATGCAGGGCCGCCTGTCACTTTTAGTCTGTTGGCTTTTGGAAAACGCTGACGCATACGTTCTAGGTGAATGTTGTGACAGAATAAAATGCCTTCCCAAATGGCTTGAATTAGGTGCCCTTTAGTATGGTGCGATTGCAGACCATAGAAGCCTGACTTTAGGCCAAGCCCTTGGTTTGAACCGTAAAGGAATGGCACAAAGTAGATACTGCTTGATGCCGGATCTAATGCTTCGACTAACGCTTGATTTTGCTGGTGGTTAATCTGGCCATTTTCACCAAGGTAGTCGGCGAACCATTCATAATTGCCAGCAGAAGTCGGGCTCGCTTCGTGAATGATGTATTCGTTATCGACGGCGTAATGGCCGTAAACAAAATTGTATGATTCTTGAGTCACTTGTTTTGAGATACCAGACGTGACCGCCCATGTGCCCATCACGTAATTCAGGGTATCTTCTGAAGAGTTGATTCCAGAACAGATCGCGGTAGACACAACATCAAACAAACCGCCGAACACCGGCGTACCTATTGCTAGTCCGGTTTCATTAGCAATGGCCGCAGTGATTTTCCCTGCTTGCTGTTGAGGTTTTACAACGGGTGGTAGCGCATCCCAAATTTCTTCGATGCCAAAGGTTTCCAAAAGTGCTTTGTCATACTCACCAGTGATGGAGTTGAAAAAATTACTTTCTGAAATATTGGTCAGTTCTGCTGCGACTTCGCCCGTTAAGCGATATCGAAGGTAGTCGTGAGACATCATCACTGCGCCAATGTTGTTGTATCGTTCGGCATCGTTTTCTTTGATCCAGCGAATAATCGATACAGGGTGACCTGTCCACAGTGTTTGCAGTGTGGTTGGATAGATCTCTTTTGCTTTACCCTGTTCTAGCCACTCTTTAACGATAGGCAGTGAACGCGAGTCAGAAGACATAATACCGTGGCCGAGGTTTTGTCCCTCTTTATCAAGAAGGTAAACGCCTTTGCCTTGGGCTGAAATGCTCAAGCCTTTGATAGAGGTCGGTTCTACTTTTGTGGTCTCTAAAAGCTGCTTAATGACATCGACAGCGTTACCCCATAGTGCGTTTAGGTCGCGTTCTACCCAACCTTGTTTTTCGTTGATGACGCTCGCCGATACGCGGGTAAGACCTTGTTGTTCACCTTTTGCGTTAAACAACGCGGCTTTCATAAAAGTGCCGCCAGAATCAATTCCAATGTAGTAATTCATTATTTGGCTTCCAGTAAATCGTTGTGAATCTTCACCACCAGTTTTCTTACCGGTTGGCTGTCATCATTTTCAATATTGGTGATATGCACGATATTTGGCGTGAATAAATAAAATTGATTGCGTTTTGCATGAATGAAGCTGAGTTCAATCCCTGGGTATTCGTAAAACTGAAGGTCACGTTCTTGGTTATAAGGTTGTGCGTTGCTGTGTTCGCCAGTGTCTATAGCCCATGCCATCACTTCAGAACCTTCGAGAATGATCTGCAAGTCAGAATGGTATTTATGGACTTCAGGTTGGAAGTTTCCTAGAGGCTCTTTGTCATATTCCAATACAACAAACCATGCTTGTTTTGAATCAAAACCAGGGAGTTCATGGCGACCTAATGCGAGTTTTTCTTGGTCGAGACTGTTCAAGTACTCAAGCACGTTTTGAATAACGACAGGGTACGACTTGCTGATCTGCGTAGGTTGAGTATTTCCGACTAACATAAAAATTCTCTTTAAATATAAACAGCTTAATTAAGCCAATGCTTTAAATTAATGGGCACTAAATAGGTCTTGTAAAAGCGTCGCTAACCCTGTCTTATCATCATTGTTTTTGGGCGTGATTAGGTTGGCTGAGCTTTTTACGGTGTCATCTGCGTTTTGCATTGCGATGCCAAGTCCTGCTGCTTTAAGCATCGAAATGTCATTGTGGTTATCACCAATCGCGACACACTGCTCTAGGCTGATACCGAGCGGCTCAATGTAGCGAGTCAATGCATTACCTTTGCTATTACCTGTTGCTGCGAAATCGACACGATCAATCCAAGATCGTTCGCCGTTGAAGTTCTCTTTCACAAAAGGAATCTCTGCGAATGTGTTTACTTCACCTTCAACGACAAACTTCCACACATACTCTGAAATTTGTGCTTCATGTTGGAAGTCGTCGACCTTTTGAATGTTTGGTCGCTGGCTTTCTGGAAAGGTTTGAGACCACGTCAGTAGCGCTTCCATGTATTCAATAGGGCGTGCTCTCGAGTAGAGCATTGCATCACGCACATACATCACCATTTTCAGATCATGAGCTTGAGATAGGGTGATAAACTCAGCCGCAATTTCTTTGTCGATTGCGTTTTCTTGAATGACCGTATCGTTCTGGTAATCAAAGATGTAAGTGCCATTGCAACAAATTATTGGAGTCGATAAACCAAGCTGATCGTAATAAGGTTTTGCAGCGACATGATGGCGACCCGTAACGATAACCACATGAGTGTGTTGAGCGACTTGCTTGATGGCTTCGACTAACTCTTGACTAATCGTGTGCTGCGAACTGAGAACGGTACCATCGAGATCTAACGCCAATAGCTTGTGCTTATCCAATTTATGTTTATAGGACTTATGCGGTGATGACTTATGCATGTGCGAGGCCTTACTTCTGTCCGTAGTATGAATTCTTACCGTGTTTGCGGTTGTAATGCTTGTCGAGTAGCTCTGGTTGAATTGCTGCTTCTGGACTGATGGCACGAGTAGCTGTTGCCATGGCTGCAATCTCTTCCATTACGACTGCATTGTGCACTGCGTCTGAACCATCCTTGCCCCATGTAAATGGTGCGTGGCCTGCGATGATGACACCTGGCATTGCCTGTGGATCGATATCGCGTTGGTTGAATTCTTCGATAATCACTAAGCCAGTATTTTTCTCGTAATCAGATTCGATTTCAGATTTCGTTAGTAGGCGAGTACAAGGCACATCACCGTAGAAGTAATCGGCGTGTGTGGTTCCAAGCGCTGGAATGTCTCGGCCGGCTTGCGCCCAGATTGTTGCATTGCGAGAGTGTGTGTGAACAATACCGCCAATGGTTGGGAAGGCTTTATAAAGCTCAACGTGCGTTGCTGTGTCGCTTGAAGGGTTTAGGTTACCTTCAACGTGGTTGCCTTCTAAATCGAGAACAACGATGTCATCTGCCGTCATTACATCGTATTCAACACCTGACGGTTTGATTGCAATCACGCCACGTTCACGATCGATTTCAGATACATTGCCCCAAGTGAAAGTCACTAAGCCATATTTAGGAAGTTGCAAGTTTGCTGCGAACACGCGTTCTTTTAATTCTTGGTATTTTTTTTGTTCTTGAGACATTGTGTTTGCCCATGTTGTATTGAGTGAATGACGAGCGGATTGCCTAGCTAAATTCCCTAATTAAAAGAAGACTAGGCAATCGCACTCAATCGCGTTACTTCGCTGCTAGCTTGATCTTGTTGATCATCACATCGCCATTTTTCTCGATGTATGCGCTCCATACTGGCTGAATAGCTTGTTGGAAAGCTGCACCATCAACATCACGGTTTACTTGCATTCCGTTCGCTTCTAGTTGAGCAATCATCTTGTCTTCTTTTTCAATGCTTAGCTTACGTTGCATTGCAACCGCTTCAGCAGAGACTTCTTCAATGATTTTTTGCTCGTCTTCCGTTAGCTTGTCGAACTTACGTAGGTTCATTGTTAAAACTAGTGGTGAGTAAGCGTGTTGTGTAAGGCTTAGGTATTTTTGTACTTCGTCAAACTTGAAAGATAGCGTTACAGAAATTGGGTGGTCTTGAGAGTCAACAACGCCTGTTTCAAGTGCAGTATAAAGTTCAGATACTGGAAGCTGCTGCGGGTTAGCACCGAGCTCATTGAACATGTCGTTTAGCGCTTTCGAGCCATTCACACGCATTTGTAGGCCTTCAACATCTGAAGGAACACGAATAGGTTTTTCGTTGTTGGTCATGTTGCGGTAACCATTTTCAGGGAAACCAAGACCTTTAAGACCGAATTTTTCAAAGTTCGCTAACACTTCTTTACCCGGCTCGCCGTCCAGTACTTTGTATGCTGTTTGACGATCTGGGAACATGAACGGCAGAGTGAAGGCCGCTGATTCAGGCATTAGGCCGTTGTAGTTGTTCAAGCCAACCATCGCTAAATCGACGATGCCAGCACGTGAACCATCGATCATTTGCTTATCACTGCCCAATTGACCTTGTGGGTAGATGTTTACTTTGATTTCGCCGTTTGAACGAGCTTCTACTTCTTTCTTAAAGAACAAAGATAGGTCTTGTTGCAAATCCGACTCTGGTGCAGCGTGCGCCAGTTTTAGAGTCGTAGCGGCAAAAGCGCTAGAGCTCATTGCGATAGTCGAAGCGAGTAGAGTAAGTTTTAGTAGGGTTTTCATTATTATTTTCTCCGTCGAGGATTAACCAATGACAAACGACATTGGCACAGTGATAATGCTTGGGAAGATGACAAACAGTGTGAGCAGAGCCATGTAAGCCGCGATGAAGGGCAATACACCTTTCACTGCAGTCGACATTGGTACTCTCGCTACACCACACACTACGTTTAGTACGGTGCCTACAGGAGGCGTAATCAAGCCAATTGAACAGTTGATAACGAACAGTAGGCCGAAGTACGTTGGGTCAATCCCAGCCATCTTGATGACAGGCATTAAAAGGGGTACAAGGATTAGAATCGTTGGGCTCAAGTCCATAACCATGCCGACACAAAGTACGAGCAACATAATTACTGCCATTAATAGGCGTGGGCTATCCACCAGTGGACCTAACATTTCTGCGAGTTGTTGAGGAAGCTGAGCAACAGTAATTAACCACGCAGCGACCATTGCACAACCCACCAAGAACATAACCATTGCGGTCGAGCGACCAGCGTTGAGTACGATGTGGTAGAACTTCTTAATAGTGAGTTCTTTATAAACAAACGTTGAGATGAAAATAGCGTAAGTGGCGGCGACTACAGCGGCTTCTGTCGGTGTAAAAATACCAAAGCGAATACCGACAATGATGATGACTGGTAACATCAATGCCCATACGCCATCTTTAAGTGCAGCGCGTTTTTCAGCCTTTGTTGCACGTTCAGACGTTTCTAAGTTTTCTTTACGAACCGTCCAGCGCCACACAAACATCAATGTCATACCCATTAACAGGCCAGGAACGATGCCGCCTAGGAATAGGTTTTTGATCGAGATACCGCCAGCAACACCTACAAGGATCAGAGGGATTGAAGGTGGAATAACGGGTGCGATGATACCGCCTGAAGCAAGTAAGCCCATTGAAGGTGCTTCTGGGTATTTCGCTGCTTTCATCATTGGGTAAAGAATACTGACCAAGGCTGCAGCATCTGCTACAGCTGAACCAGAAAGGCCAGCAAGCAGTACCGAAGTCATGATTGCAACGTAACCTAAGCCACCTTGACGGTGTCCCACGTAAGTGGTTGCTAGGCGAACAATACGCTGCGACAAACCACCCGATGCCATTACTTCACCCGCAATGAGGAAGAATGGAATGGCAAGCAGAGTGAAGCTGTCGACACCATTAATTAAAGACTGCGCAAGAATGTCTGCACTAAAGAAGTCCATGTGAAGCATCAGCGCCATTGAAGACAATAACAGTGCAAACGCAACAGGAAGACCAAGTAAGATTGAGACAATCAATACCGATAAGAAAATGGCTAACGTCATTATTCTTTCTCCTCATCTAAGCTATCTAGCTGCCAGTCGGGCTTGAAGATTCGCATAAAGGCAATCACGCCCATTAACAAACCTGACACCACACCGGCTAAGTAAAATAATGCTGAAGGAAGCCCTGTAAGCTGAGAAATATCTGACCAGTTAGACATCATTTGACGGTATGAACCGACGTAAAGCATGCCGACAGAAATCAGTACTATTACCCAGCAGATACGTCTTAGTACGGGTACTGCTTTTGGGAAGAGTCGTTCAGAAAACTCTGCAACAGCGAGGTGTTCACCTCGGCGCAGCACAACGGCGGCACCGAGCATGACAACCCATACAAGACCAAGGCGAGATAGTTCTACAGAGGGACGAAGACCAGAAGAAAAGCCATAACGTAAAACTACGTTAGTAAATACGAGCGTAACCATACAGGTCAGAATGACCGCCATGATGACATCGATACTTTTCCAAATACTCTTTAATACACTTTGCATAACGCTTTCCCTACCTTTGGCTAATTACAGAGACGTAATTTGTTCCCAAATTCCATCGTTAATTTCAATGCCGCCAGCTGCTTCATGTTTCTTAATGAAGTTTTCAATTTCAGAACCAGCAATCATCACTGAACCCGTTTCTGCAGGCTCTGACTCAAGTACATAATCACGGATGCGCTTCATCTCTTGTGCATAAGTGCTTTGATCCATTGTCTTGCTTAAGTCGATAGCGATAAGGAACTGAGATACACCAAACTCGCCACCCATATCTTCAGTCAGTGCAGGTACTGAGTGGCCGCCAGTGATTGCCGTTAGCATCATGTCTAGTACGATTGCCATTGATGAACCTTTCCAGAAACCCATTGGAAGTAGGCGTTTGTTTTCCCACAGTACATGCGGGTCTTTAGTGAGTTCACCTTCGTTGTCAAAGCCACCAACAACAGGGAGTTCTTTGTCAGCAAGCACGAAGTTTTGTAGTTGGCCGTAAGAAAATTGGCTCATTGAACAGTCAACAACCACCGGTGGATCGCCCGCAACCGCCATGATGAGAGGGTTTGAACCAACACGGTGATCTTTACCACCCCATGCTGGCATCACTGCGATTGAGTTGGTTGATGCAATTCCTGCAAAACCTTCGCGAGCCATTTTCAATACGTAAGCACCGCCACGCATCCAGTGGTTAGAATTACGCATACCGACCATGCCAATGCCGTAGTCACGAGCCAATTCCATGGCACGTTCTGCACAGATAAGACCGTTAAGAACGCCTGGGCCGTAGTTACAATCCCATTGCTCGAGTGCACCCATGCTGTTAACGCATTCTGGTTCCGCATTGAGTTTGATTTGACCTTTATCTACTTGGTCAATGAATACTGGAAAACGGTTGATGCCATGTGAGTAAGTGCCTTCGTTTGCCATCTCAACAAAACCAGCCGCAAGCTTGGTTGCCATCTCTGGCTTCATGTCGCGAGCTAAAAGGATTCGTTCGTATTCTTGTTGTAGTTTTTCTGTTGATACTAAAGGCATCTGTGTTCTCCGATAAGTTGAATTCCATAATACGGAATCAATTATTGTTTTTATTCCGAAAATATTCTGTGAGCAAAGTTACGAAATATTTCCTTATTAAGTTTTTCTCTAATAACTGTTAACTGGTTAAAAAGTGAAACAAAAAGACTTACCAATTCCGCAATGTGGAACAAATGATGTGATCTATATTGGATTTCAATCAAATATCTGTGGTCAATTGATTGTTGTTTCGTCCTAACTTTGCAAAATGTGGGGATATTAAGGAACAGTAACTTTACGGATCTTGCTTTTACCGTCGTCAAAACTAAAAGGGGCGTCACAACAAATGGCAACTTTGGGGCGCTCTAATTAGGGAACTTTTATACTATTTGATGTGATTTCTCTTTTTTAGGCTCATTGGTAACACTTACGGATCAACCTCTATGAAAATTGTTATTGCACCAGACTCGTTTAAAGAATCTTTATCGGCGGTATCGGTGGCGGCGTGTATTGAAAAGGGCTTTCGTGAAATCTTTCCTGACGCTGAATTCGTGACCTTACCTTTAGCTGACGGAGGTGAAGGAACGGTAGATGTTTTGCTGCAAGGCTTGGCAGGGCAAAAGCGAACACATCAAGTTGAAGGGCCATTGGGAAAATTGGTTAATGCTGAATGGGCGATGCTTGAACCATCGGAGCATAACCAGAACAAAACGGCATTGATTGAAATAGCTGCAGCATCTGGCTTGGATTTATTGAAACCAGAACAGCGTGATCCTTTGATTGCTTCGTCTTTTGGAACAGGGCAGCTGATTTTGGAAGCGATAGAGCAGGGCGCTCAAACGATTATTCTTGGCTTGGGTGGCAGTGCGACCAATGATGGTGGTGCAGGCATTGTACAAGCGTTAGGTGGTAAATTGCTTGATCGTGCAGGGCAAGAGCTCAGCCGAGGTGGCGCTGCGCTAGCGGATTTGGCTTCAATTGATCTTACTGGCGTAGATTTGCGCTGCGCTGATGTCGATTTGATTTTGGCGTGTGATGTTGATAACCCATTGTGTGGCGATAACGGTGCCAGCTATATATTTGGTCCGCAAAAAGGAGCGACACCTGAACAAGTCTTAATGCTTGATAAGGCGCTTGAGAATTTTTCTCAAGTTGCAGAAACGCAAGGTTATGTCGGTGGCGATGAGCCTGCTTACAAGCGCGTGGGTTATGGCGCAGCTGGTGGCACGCCGATGGGGCTTGGTTTGTTATTCAATATCCAAATTAAACCCGGCATTGAGATGGTGCTCGATGTTTTGCAAGCTGATGATCTATTGAAAGGTGCCGACTTGGTGATTACTGGCGAAGGGCAAATGGACAACCAAACTCTGCAAGGCAAAACGCCTTATGGCATTGCTAAACGAGCGAGCTTACAAGGCATTCCGATCATAGGCATTGCTGGCTCACTGGGAACAGAAGTAGAAGCACTTTATGGTGAAATGAACAGCTTGTTTGGTACGGTTCGTTCTCCTCAGTCACTTGACCAAGTTCTGCTAGAAGCCGAACTAAACCTTACTAGAACGGCGAGAAATATCGCTGCGACTCTGAAAGTAGGCCATGCGATCTTGAAATAAAGTGAGGTTTGACAATTGGTTACTTAACATCATGGTTCGATAGGTTTTATAGATAGCAACGATAAATAGAAACGATTATATTTTATACCATTAGAGGTCTATTCTATATCCATAATATTTTAGGGGCTTTTGAAAGGAAGCCAGTATAAATATCAAGGTGCACTCACTATTGCTGCACCTTTGGACCTTAAGGAATAGATCATGAGTAAAAAACTAACTACAGCTGCGGGTTGTCCTGTTGCTCATAACCAGAATGTTCAAACTGCGGGTAAGCGCGGTCCTCAACTTCTTCAAGATGTTTGGTTTTTAGAAAAGATGGCGCATTTTGACCGCGAAGTCATTCCAGAGCGTCGTATGCACGCGAAAGGTTCAGGCGCTTACGGTACATTTACTGTTACGCATGACATTACCAAATACACCAAGGCAAAACTGTTTTCTGAAATAGGCAAAAAGACCGACCTGTTTGCACGTTTTACAACGGTGGCGGGTGAGCGTGGCGCTGCCGATGCTGAGCGTGATATCCGTGGCTTTGCATTGAAGTTTTATACTGAAGAAGGTAACTGGGACATGGTGGGTAACAACACGCCAGTATTCTTCCTTCGTGATCCTCTCAAGTTCCCAGATCTAAACCATGCGGTTAAGCGTGACCCTCGCACCAACATGCGCAGTGCGAAAAACAACTGGGATTTCTGGACCTCTCTACCTGAAGCGCTTCACCAAATCACCATCGTAATGAGTGACCGTGGTATTCCTGCGACTTACCGTCATATGCATGGTTTTGGTAGCCATACATTCAGCTTTATTAATGCAGACAACGAACGTTTCTGGGTTAAGTTCCACTTCAAATCTCAGCAAGGTATTAAGAACTTGTCTGATGCAGAAGCGGCACAAGTGATCGGCGATGACCGCGAAAGTCATCAACGTGATCTGCTAGACAGCATTGATAATCAAGACTTCCCTAAATGGACACTGAAAGTTCAAGTGATGCCAGAAGCGGACGCAGCGAAAGTGCCATACAACCCGTTCGATCTGACTAAGATCTGGCCACACGCAGATTACCCATTAATTGAGGTGGGTGAGTTTGAATTGAACCGTAACCCACAAAACTTCTTCGCTGAAGTTGAGCAGTCTGCATTCAACCCGGCAAACGTGGTTCCGGGTATCAGCTTCTCACCAGACAAGATGTTACAAGGCCGTCTGTTTGCTTACGGTGATGCACAGCGCTACCGTTTGGGTGTTAACCATCAGCATATCCCAGTAAACGCACCTCGTTGCCCTGTCCACAGCTACCACCGTGATGGTGCGATGCGTGTTGATGGTAACTTTGGTAGCACACTTGGCTATGAGCCAAACAACGAAGGCCAATGGGCAGAGCAGCCAGACTTTGCAGAACCGGCATTGAGCCTAGATGGTGCTGCAGCGCATTGGGATCACCGCGAAGATGAAGATTACTTCTCGCAACCGGGTGATCTGTTCCGTCTAATGACACCAGAAAAACAAGCGATTCTGTTTGATAACACAGCGCGTAACCTAGGCGGCGTGCCTAAAGAGATTCAACTGCGTCACCTAAGACACTGTTACAAAGCCGATCCAGCTTACGGTGAAGGCATTGGTAAGCTACTTGAAATCGATGTAAGCGAATTTAAGTCGTAATCAATAAGTTTGATTAGTTAAATGAAAGGCCGTTGAGTGAATCACTCAACGGCCTTTTTTGATCATGCTGTGTATTAGGTGAGTCATGTAAGTCGTACCAATTACTTGAAAATTAGCACCATTTCTATTGATAGTTTTTGCCTATCAAATTAATAAACTCATCCCATTATATTTAGTTAGGGTAACGGATTATCCTACGGCTATCAGTTTATAAAGTAGAAGAGTTTGAGATGAGTAAGAGCGCATTAATCGTTGAAGGTGGGGCAATGAGAGGCATCTTCGCAGCAGGAGTATTGGACGCTTTTATGCAAGACGATTTCCGTCCTTATGATTTTGCTATTGGCGTATCTGCGGGTGTGTCGAATTTGGTTGGTTACTTATCTCAAGCTCCGAAGCGTAGCTACAACGTGATTACTACCATGGCGACGGATAAAACGTTCTTCAACCCTGCTCGCTTTGCTAAAGGTGGCAATTTGGTCGACGTTAAGTGGTTGTGGGATGAATCTAACCATCGTTATCCACTGGATTGTGGTGAGCTGTTCTCAAGTGTTCCTTTAATTGCTGCTGTAACTAACGTCGATACTGGCAGTGCAGACTACTATCACATCAAGCCAGAAAACCTTTCTAACGTGGTTGAAGCAACAACAGCTCTACCTATCGCTTACCGTGAAACACCGTGCTTCTCTGGTGGTTGCTATACCGATGGTGGTGTAGCCGACTCTATTCCGGTTCGCGAAGCCTATCGTCGTGGTGCACGAGACATTACCGTGATTCTTTCTCACCCATTAAGCTACCGAATGAAGCCGCAGAAGTATCAGTGGATGCTGAAAAAGCTGTTAAAGAAATTCCCTAATATTGCAGAGTCGATGGCGGTGCGTGCCGAAAACTATAATCAGTCTTTGGAGTTTATTCGTAATCCACCAAAAGATGCGACCATCAAGGTGATTGCGCCACCAGAAGCGTTCGCAGTGAAGCGTTTGACTATGGATCAAACGGTCTTGAATGCAGGTTACGAGATGGGTGTGAAAGCAGGGGAAGAGCACCTTGCCATTAGAAACGGTGTCTATGGCTTAGATACCGAAGATTGTCATTTCTGCGTTTAGAACTGTTTTTGAATGCGGGATAAACGAGAAGCCACGCTGTTCACTTAGGACTAGCGTGGCTTTCTATTTCTAGATTGAGTCTATTACTAACTCAGTCTGCTATTAACTCAAGTTGTTGTTAAACCAGCTCGTTGCCGCTGGTGTTGCCTGTAAAGAAGGCATCAACACTGGTGAGCGTTGTATTGGCAATGTTGAACAGCGCATCTTTAGTTAAGAAAGCTTGGTGACCAGTGAACAATACGTTGTGACAAGCAGATAGGCGACGGAATACGTCATCGACAATCACATCATTAGATTTGTCTTGGAAGAACAACTCTTTCTCATTGTCGTAAACATCAAGACCAAGCGCGCCGATTTTGCTTTGTTTGAGTGCTTCAATTGCAGCAGTTGAATCCAGCAGTTCACCACGACTGGTGTTGACGATCATCACGCCATCTTTCATTTTGCCAAATGCCGTTGCATCCAACAGGTGGTAGTTCTCTTTACTCATTGGGCAATGCAAAGAAATCACGTCAGATTCTTGGTAAAGCTCGTCGAGTTCTACGTATTTAGCACCCAGTTCTTTTGCCAAAGGATTTGGGTACGGGTCGTAGCACAAGATATTCATGCCTAAACCTTTCAGAATACGCATCGTCGCTAAGCCAATCTTTCCTGAACCAATCACACCAACGGTTTTACCGTGGAAGTTAAAGCCTACCAAGCCTTCAAGAGAGAAGTTCGCATCACGAGTACGTTGGTATGCCTTGTGTAGTTTACGATTCAAACACATCATCATGCCGACTGTGTGCTCTGCTACTGATTCTGGAGAATAAGCCGGAACGCGAACCACTTGCAGACCAAACTCTTTGGCTGCATCTAAATCGACTTTATCAAAACCGGCACAGCGCATCGCAATCAGCTTAGTGCCGCCTTTTGCTAGAATCTCTAGCACATCTCGCGATAGGTCGTCGTTTACAAACGCACAAACGACTTCGTTGTCGTGCGCCATTTTTGCTGTTGTTGTAGTGAGGCGAAAATCGTGAAAATGGAACTCGGCGTCGAGTTCGCCTTTTGCAAGTTCAAATGATTTTTCGTCGTATGATTTTGAGCTAAAAAAAGCAATGTTGAGCATGGCTTCCTCTCTTACCTAAAAAATGAATACCCCAATCATTTTTGATTTCATATGGGGTTAAAGCTAACAACTCGTCCAGTGTGCTAGAGTTTTTTTCTCTTGTCTATCACCATTAGTCATTGTAATTACTATGGTTATTTGGTCTGTTGTCTTCACTTATTGAACATTAAAAATCACAGTACGAGGCAGCTTGCTTATAAGTTCATCAATATTGAATGGATCTTACTTTCGGGTGTTGAACATCTTCTTAGTCTCTTTCTCAGACCAGAAGTTAATGTTGAATTGTGCGTCGTCGCTAAGCTCTACTCGATGCCAATATTGAGGTGGACTTGTGGCAAATTGCCCAGCCAGGATCGTAATAACACTTTCCGGTTCTGTCGCGTCGGCATCGGCAAAACCATAGAAGGTGACGGTGCCTTCCATTACGCAGATCTGCCCGAATACACCTTCTGCGGTGTTGTGGTGATTAAGCAATGCAGCCGGTATGTTGTCTTTGGTGAAAAATGGCGTTGAACGTTGAATTTTCCAGTGTGACGGAATACGTAAATGACTCATATAAAACCTCTTGTCTGTATTTTGAATACAAGCTTTAGCTTTGATTGAATTGGTGACCGTGATTACCAGTAGTTTTCACTGCTGAATTGGCCGGGCTTTCGGCGTAAGTGCTTCTTGAAACCTAAGTTGGTTAGTGCTTCACTTGTGTCGCGAACCATTTGCGGATTGCCACAAAGGTAGAAAAAACTGCGGGTTTGATTGAAAGTGACAGACGTGGTTTGCTCAAGGTCGCCTCCAAGTAACAAGCTTGGGATTCGTCCGCGCAAAGTTCCGGTGACTGATTCTCTAGAAATAATTGGCACATATTGTAGTTTCCCTTGGAAGTGATTAACGAGTTGATTGATTCGATCTTGATACGTGAGGTCTTGCTCTGTTCTTACGGCATGAACCAGTACAAGGTTTTTGAACGAGGTGACTTTTTCAGATTCAGAGCCGTTATGCTGCTGTATCTGCATGCTTTCGAGCATTGAGATAAAAGGCCCAACGGCGGTTCCGGTTGAAAGCATCCATAGATCGTCGGCGATCTCTGGGATCTCCTCTAATGTCATGAACCCACTTGGGTCTTTGCCGACAAATATGTCATCGCCTACCTTCAACTCATGAAGTTGAGGTGAAAGCTGCCCGTTCTGATCCTTAATAATCAAAAATTCCAGATGTTGATGACCTTGTTCGTGCTCTGGCGCATTCACCATGGAATAAGCACGTCTGACAAACTCGCCTTCACTGTTACGTAGCCCCAGCTTAGTGAACTGCCCCGCTTGGTAGGGCGAGACTGGCGCACTGACTTGCAGCGAGAACAGTTGCTCTGTCCATTCGGTCTTGTGTACGACTTTTCCGGTTACTAAGCCATGAGGAATATCTGTCATATCATCACCTTTATTTAGAGAAGTTATCTCATTAAGGATACTCAACTATTTACACTTTGGAGTTGCATGTACCATGCCATTAGTGAGAATGCTTATCAATACTAGTTGTTCGGTAAAAATTAACTTGAATGATGTCAAATAGACTTCGTACTGCTGTGTCTAAATGACATCTTTGTTGTTTTTTGATGTGATTCCTTGTGATTAAGAACGATGAGTTGCTCTATGGGCACAGACCAAAATTAGTTCCGTGGTTTGACCCTTAATGTATTCACCAATAACTAAAGAGAATATTTTATAGATGAGTATAATGGCGGCTTTCGATCTCAATATAGCCGTGTTTTATGCTTGATAATCTTCGTATGGCCTTGAACGTGTTGTTCGTGACCATCAATACCGCAATGACTGCGTTTACCGTGAGCTTTTTTGGCCTCATCAAACTGATTCTTCCAATCT
>NZ_JBFRVX010000041.1:0-2510 GCF_041475345.1 Vibrio sp. 10N.222.48.A3
AGTACCATCACCGTTGTCAATCAGTGTTGCATGCTCTGAGTTTTCACCCACCAGCTCAAGATTTTGAATATCAAGGTCGTCACCATCAATATCTGATGCTTGTGCCAGTAACTGTTCTTCTGTAATCACAACAGAAGCAAATTGAGCAGAACCTTCAGTATCGATAGTGATATTAGGAAGATCAGCCGTTAGCTCAATTTCGTTGTCACCCGCGTGGATGTTCAACTCAACCGTTTCGGTAATTTCTGAACCGTCTACACCAATCGATGTGAACACGGCTTCATCATGACAAGTTTGTGACACGGTCATGTTTTGAACAACATAAGTACCATTTCCTTGAACTGTACCGAGTTCAAAGTAAGACACTGGTTGGTCAACCGTTAACGTGTAGTCTGTCTCGAAAGTACCACGGTCTTCTTTGTGGTAAGTCATCGAGTCAATTAGGTCACCGTCCTCATTGAACGCTTTGATTTCTACTTCCGTAAAGTGACGCGATTCTTCCATGAACCAACCACCTAAACCATCTAGGTGGAAACTGATTTCATTGATGTCTTGACCTTCAACTGAAATAGTCAGTTTTTCATCACCACTCAACCCTTGGCGATCGGTATCACCAAGGCCGTGACCTATGTGGGTGTTACCATTCCAAGCACCAAGCGGATCATCGTTACTTTGAACCGTAACCGTTAAATCACCATCCGAGAACTCACGAGTGTAAGGGTCAACTTCTGTACCCCAATCGTCTACGCTAGCGTTATCGTCGAAGGTACCAATTTGCGTAGTATGTGTGCCTTCAGCAAGAGCCCCCTCACTTGGAACAAAGCGTACTTCTGTATCAGCCGGTACTTCTTGCCCTACTTCCAGCACCACCCACTCATCATTAACATTCGCTTCAATGATGCCGTTTTCTGGCGCTTGGTCTAAACGTAGTGCAGGTTCTTCACGAAGCGTCACACCAACCGTTTGATCTTCTTGCGCTTGGATGAAGATCTCTTCGCCCGCTTCTGGCGCATCATTAACTGGATTAACCGTTAGATCGAGAGTGGTCAGAACTTCATTGTCACCATCATTGATGCTGTATGTGAAGTCCAACTCGCCATTGAAGTTTTCTGTGTGCGTGATGGTGAATGAACCATCGTCATTAGCAACAATTGTCGCGTCAGGGTCGTTGGTTTGCAGGTTAGACGCCGTTAACTCATCACCCTCAACGTCAGTAGCATTTGCAAGCAGCTGCTCTTGAGTAATAGTGATTGAATTATCTTCGTCGACTTCTGCTTCAATACCGGACGTTTCAGGGCCGTCATTGACAGCAATGACATCAATGCCCGCTGTCGTTGTCGCCGTTGCACCGTCTTCGTCAACGACGACAACATCTAGTGAGATGTCTCCGTCGAAGTTTTCATTTGGCGTGAAGGTGTAGGTGCCATTACCGTTATCAACGAACGAACCATCGTCACCAGCGTAAGTAACGCTCGATAGAGCAACATCACCCTCTACATCTGAAGAGTTCGCTAATAACTGTTCATCACTGATCGTGATTTGGCCATCTTCTTGAACTGTATAAGCTGTCGAGCCCGCTACAGGAGGATCGTTCTCCGGCGTTACACTTACATCAATAACAGCTGATGTTGAATCAGTACCGTCAGAGACATCGAACGAGAATTGAACATCACCATTGAAGTTCTCGTTTGGAGCAAAGCTGTATGTGCCGTCGCCATTATCGCTAAGAACACCATCTGCACCTGTGTAGAGCACGTTTTCAATCGACAGTTCATCACCGTCAATATCCGACGCGCCTGCAAGCAGATCAGCATCGGTGAAGAGTAACGTACCGTCTTCTTCAATCGTGAACTCTTGATCTTCCGCTTGTGGCAGGTCATTAACCGGATTCACAGTAACGTCTAGGCCAACTTGAACTGAACCACCATCGTTATCGATGATATCGAAGTTCAGATCTAGGTCACCGTTGTAGTCTGCGTTCGGTGTGATGGTGTAGCTGCCATCATCATTATGTTGGATGGTCGCATTTTCATCAGTAGATAGATTGATAGCTTCTAAGTTGTCGCTATCAATATCACCTGCTCTTGCTAGCAATTGCTCTTGGCTTAGCGTGATGGAGCTATCTTCATTGATGGTGTAAGCCAAATCACCCGATACTGGCGCATCATTGATTGGCAATACATCAACGTTAATGTGTGTTTCAACCGTTGCGCCATCTTCATCTTGAATGGTCACACCCAGTTGAACCTGACCATTAAAGTTTTCATTTGGTGCAAAGCTGCATGTACCATCACCATTTACAGTGAAGATACCGTCAGAGCCATCGTAGTTAATGCCAACAAGTTCTACATCGCCTTCGATATCCGAAGCATTCACAAGAATCTGAGATTCACTGAACGTCAGAACCGAATCTTCGTCAATGGTGTATGACGTTGGACCCGCAACCGGTGGATCATTCACTTCTAGAACGGTGATGCCCGCAGTGGTTTCATCAATCGAACCGTCTTCAT
>NZ_JBFRVX010000042.1:0-10441 GCF_041475345.1 Vibrio sp. 10N.222.48.A3
ACTACTCCAATACTGTCAGTATGCGATATTTTGGAATGGAAGGTTTAGGGTACCTGTCTATTTCTATTATTCTGTTTGCTCTTGCTGGTTATTTACAGCTTGTTTTGGACTACGTAAACATATCAATTCTTCCAATGCTAATTGCAGGCTTTCTTGGTGGAATTGCACGGCGACATTATGACAAAAATCTCATTCGACATTTGTCCAGCTACACTCTTCTTGATAGTGATAATATCGACTTTCACAAAGCTGTTTATCTACAATCGCTTGTATCTCACATTGGTAAGTCACTTCTTGAAGCAATGAAGAACCTAAAGGAAGTGAGAGAGACTGATGCAAGTAAGCATGGTTTATCAACTCAATCAGAATGGAGTCGGTTTTTCCAGTTTATCTACTCCCCAGACTCGAAGAATAGGATTCTGAGCTTGGTTATTTACCTAATTAGTCTTATTGCTCTTATCACCGTTTCCAAATCGGAGAGTGATACAGTGTTATATGAATTATTGCAGAATGTTACTTGGGACAAGGTACAAAGCTTCGCTTTTTTTAGCATCATATTAATAGTTACAATGTACGCGTTGGTGGTGCTACCAATTTCGTTTGTATATAAATATTTCGCTGTACCGATCCTGTTAAAGGCGTCATCGGTAGATACTCTTTCAAGATTCTTTATATCTGAGTTAAATCGGTATGCGTACCTTGAATGTCGTGCTAATCGGAGCTGCTGACAAACGACTAAGAGTTATTCCCCACGCTCGGTATTTTTGGTTTGGGTGTAGTCCAGTGTTTATGGTGTTCTGGTTAAGTGTCTTGGCAAACATGACTCACACCTTAATATAGTGTTAAGTATACAGGAGATATTTTGAATTATGAGTGATGGAATAGTGGGCAAAGCAAAATTTCGCTGCTCAAAGTGTGGGGAGTTTTACGAAGAAGAAGTTACTTCTTTTGAAGTTACTGGTGGTTCAAGTAGGCAGATGGGGGATGAGAATGAATACACCGCAATAATCTCTGAAGAATGTCATAACTGTGGTTCCAGCTATGAGGTAGAGATGAAGGTTTGATAATACCCTATAGGTATTATCAATTACACATCTGAAAAATCGAGTGGCGTTGCAGAACTCGAAGCTGATTATGAGCTTTATGATACACCAGTACACGATAGCTCTAGGGTCATGGGGGCTGCAGCTGGAGGTGCAATATTTGGAGCATCAATTGGAGGCCCATTTGGCGCTATTATAGGTGGCATTTTAGGAGGCTTAATTGGAGACTCTGTAGCGAAAGGGGATAAAAATGGATAAAGCCATATATATTCCATCGGCTATATTGGGAGCTATCTTGATCTTAATATATACATACAGGTGTCACAGAGCGAAACGCGAGTTCAATCAGGCTGTAATGGTAAACGCCATACTTCAATCCAGTGGTATCATATGCGGTTTTTTGCTCATTCTAGGAACGTTTAATGATGATGCTAAAAAACTACTAAATGAAATTGATCTATACATATTAATCGCTGGTTTTGCGGTGACTGCAGCTTCAGTGAAAGGAATCTACAAGGATATATTCCTATCCACTGTAATCAAACCTCAAGAATCTAAAGCATCGCTAAAGCGTCAAGAGGAGGTCAAAACGAATCAGTAAACATAGCAAACTATTCAAGATTGATTTGCAACGCTTTGCATTTTTACCATTCGTTTGTTAAAGCAAACAAGATGGTTACAGCTTAGCGTTACGCATCACGCTCAAAACCTAAGTTCGATATTGGCAATTCAGTGTCATGCCAGTGGTGGTGGCTATATGACCCGAAAAATTTTTATTTCGCGGGGTGTAGCCGCGTTTGCGACCTTATAGGCTGCAGAAGAACCTAGGTTACTGAATTTACTGACTAGCTAGACAATAAAGATAGATGATATTTTGCGTAACTATTACCTTTAGATGCTGACGATTGTAACAGCAATATTGCTTTTTCTTTATCAACAGCTCCACCCTGCCCTCTCAAATAAAGCAATGCTAAGCGCAACTCACCTTTAGCATCTTCTAATTGTACAGCTTGTTTATAATACCGCTTCGCTTGCTCGTAATCCTGACCCACACCGTAACCATATTCATAGAGATACCCTAAGTGAACAAAAGCTAGGCTGTAAAACTGATTAGAAGATTTTTCAAACCAATATTTAGCTTTAGTGAAGTTCGTAGGTGTCCCATGCCCACGCTCATACATTTGAGCCAAATTATTTTGAGCATACATGTGGTTCTGTTCCGCAGCCTGCTTATACAAAGAGAAAGCCATCTCATAATTACCAAGCGTTGGAGATTGGCTATCATAAGATAATGCTAAATTATATATAGCATCCAAATTACCCTGAGCTACAGCCTGCTTGTACCACTCTTGTGCTTTGGGGTAATCCCTTTCTATAAAGTGGTATATCCAACCTATATTATTCATGCACGCTGGGTTGCTCACTTCAGGTGAAGTTAGATGCCAATCCAACAAGCTATTCAACGCTTTAGGGTTGCTATAATAATCAGAAGCTTTGATATCTTTACTGCAGCTTTTTTCTTCAAAAGAATAAATGGGTTCATGTTCAGTGCTCAAAATACTCACAGATTTTGGGCTACTTACACAACCCATGACTTGCTGGGTTAGCAATACGATGACTCCGGCTTTAAAAATGCTCTCCAAACCTATAACTTTTCCCACGAACCACAACTCCAAATTAATTATTCAGCAACGATACTATTGATCTCATCAATCTCTGCCATTGTGCCGCAAAAGCTGAGGCTTATTCAATCGAAATGCCGAAGATTACGATTCAACTTGAGTATAATTTCGATATGCAAGACGGCTGCCTTTAGAACATTCAATTATTGTAATGTTGATAACCAAATTGCACTCCTCCCAAATCTAGCCCTACACTCGATCTCGTTAGATAGCATCTCAGATATAAACTTCTCAAAAGAGAACTGGCCCAACTTGGTGACAAATCACATCGCTCAGCAATAAGTTGCGCTGTCACTTCTTCACCCTGCTTTATCGAATTAAATACCTTTAATTGGGTCTTGCTTAACTTCACCCATTTCACCTGGTGCGGGGCAAGTCGCGCAGCAGCCACTAAAGCGTGACTCACCTCACCTTTTTGCTCAAAATTACCCATACTAATACTGTCCTCTGCAATTATGATCTAGATGGTTTTTACTTGTTGATCTAATAGATCATTTTCAATGTGAACGTTTTTTAAAAATCAGCAATAAGACAGTCTCGCCAGCAATTTTTTAGCCACGAATGATAGGTTTCATATGCTAGCGGTAACTTCCCTGCCCCTCCTCTTTCCAGTCAAGCTGTATCAACTCAACTATTTGTCCTATCTCTTGTGAGTACGCCCTTCCAACTTATCTCTTACAAACGAGTTATTTAGAACTAAGCTATATAGAGGCAACGGAATGCGAATGAGGTGCATATGGGAAAACAGGCTGTCTTTATATCGTTCATACCACCTTTATCATTACTAATAGCAACTGTTGTTTTTACTCCAACCGCATGGGCCAACAAAGATTACGGCCCGCTAATCAGTTATACCCAAGCACCATTGCAGTCAGTTCGTCTTACTCCAACGCTCCGCTCTGGCTTTCCGCTCGAAGAAAACAAGCTTGAAGTATTTGCTTCTTTAACCGCCGCGAGTATATGGGCTAACTCTCACGACTATCATTTAGACTATTATCAGAATCAACTTCAAACAGGGCTGAAATGGCAACTAACAACAGCATGGCAAATAGAGTTCAACTACCGCTGGTTATACGCCGCCAACAATCACCTTGATAAAGTCATCATCAATTACCACGATCTATTTGGCATCGACCAAGCAGGGCGGGAACGTAAAGACAGACACCAATTTGATGTTTACGCGCCAAGCCATGGCATCAATATCAGTGACTTCTCTGGCGACACGCTGACAAGTGCTTTCACACTCTACACTCAATACCAAATCATAGACCTTGAAAACCACGGACTATCTTTTGGTGTCTCCCTCTATCATAACAACGTCAGCCACGGTGCATTTAAGGGAAACAGCACCGAACAAAGCGCTCAACTCAACTATGCATACCAACTCGACATCAATACCTTCTATACAAGCTTAGGGTTAGCGAATCAGTCCAGTAGAGAAGCAGAGAATAGCTTTTCGCATAAGAAGACGACATGGTCATGGATGGGCGGCTATCAACTCACGCTATTTGAAAACCATGAATTGCATCTTGAATACCGTTGGTATGAAGGCGCAGAAGATGGTGACACTGAGTTTTCAGAAGCCGCGAATGAAATGATGTTTGGCTATCGCTATCTCATGCAACGCTCGGCAGTTGAGATATCCATAATCGAGAACATCTTCAATATGGACAACTCCACCGATGTTGCCTTTCAATTGTCCTATCGGCACCAGTGGTAAACCCATTTCAGGACTGGACAGATAGTAGAATCAAAAAAGCCGAACGGTTAAGTTCGGCTTTAGAAATCGTATTACCGTCTCTCTATTAATAGACAGAATGACTACTAACAGAGACCGACTACGCACTCATGATTCTTGAGACTGCGTTGCGAATGTCAGAATCGGCCGCGTTTGCAGGCATGCTGAATGAGATGTATTGGTCGCCACGGAAGCTCATTGAGCGATCGATTTCTGCTAAGCAGTGAACCATTGAGCCTTCAACGATGAATGATAGCTCGATCTCTTTGTTATTCATGAAACCGCCGCTACGAAATTCAATCTCTTGGTAACAGCCAGAGCGAGAAGTAAAGCTGTTGCCTTTCAAGAAGCCCTTCTCTACGTCTGCTTTCACCATTGCCATTCCCGATGCTTCCACGCCTTGGATGATTTTAGCAACTGTTGGCAATGGGTGTACGGAGATGAAGTCGCGGTCTTTAGGATCAATCGCAAAGCCGATATCTAGGTTGGTTTCAACCCACACATGACACTGATTCATTTGCGCGTTCAACGCGGTGACTGGCGTTTCATCATTTAACTTAAGACGGAATGGCACCAATTTGGTTTCACCCGGTTGGATCACGAAAGGCTCTACGGCTTGAATACGACCTAACGAAAATGTTTCGTAGCTGGTGCTACCTTCCGTTTCGACTTTTACTTCTGTGTTGAGAACCAAGTTGATCAGGTCGATTTGTTGCTCAACGTCGCCGCCAACAATGTGAACATTGCCAGACAACTCTCCACCTTGGAAAACTTCAATATTATCTAAGACGGTATCAACTTTTGCTGCACCGATGCCCAAGGAGGCCTTTAATTTCTTAAACATATTATTTCCCTTTCTAATTATCTGATTTACGAATAGTTATTGCGTGACAATTTGCGACACTTGCCTCACAGAATCAAGCAATTTGCCCCATCTATGTTGAATAAGGTCACATTGCCCGAGGAAATGTTGAAATCGTGAAAAATTCCGTTACTCTATTTGTATAGTCAAATAAGGTTTCATTATGTCGAAAGCGCCGCTCTACCTTCAGATAAAACAGTTCATAGACGACAATATCACCAGTGGTCACTGGCCAGTGGGTTACCAGATAACCACAGAACTCGAACTCACCGAGCAGTTCAATGTGAGCAGAATGACGGTGAATAAAGCCATTCGAGATCTGGTGTCTGAAGGCAAGCTCATCAGGAAGCCAAGACTGGGCACTTTTGTTTGTGAGCCTGACGAAAAAGCGCAATCTCCTCTGCTTGATATCAACAACATCGCGCAAGAGATCAAAGACCGTGGCCAAACGTATACTAGCCAAGTTATCAAACACAAGAGCATCAAGGCTGATGAAAGCACGGCTACACGGCTAGGTGTGATGATCAATGCCGAAGTATTCTATAGTGAAATCATCCACTTTGCTGACAACACACCGATTCAATTAGAAGCGCGCTGGGTGAACTCTCAAACCGCTCCAAAATACCTAGAGCAAGACTTTTCAACCTCGACACCCAATGAATACCTTTCAAAAAGCTGCCCGTTGAGTGCTATCGAACACACGGTTGAAGCCATTATTCCTGACTCTCAAATAAGAACGTCACTAAAGTTATCAGAATCAGAGCCTTGCCTTCTTTTGAATAGAAGAACATGGAGCAAAGAACGCCTCATCAGCTTTGCATTGCTCTACCATCCCGGCTCTAAGTACAAATTAAGCTCCAAGATACTTCTAGATTAAAGAACATCATCCTGATCGCCGATCACATTTTTGCAACATCAACTTGATTCGGGTCAGCGTTTAGCCTATTTATTTGTATATACATTTAATGTTTAGCAAAGATCTAGGTGATTATGAATTTGATCCTCAAAAACGCACGAGTGGTCTCCATGAGTTCGGGAACCGATGGTTATCAGCCCACTTCCCCTCAAAATATCGTTATCGAAAACGGTAAGATCGTGTCCATCTCTTGTTCAAACCACGAGGCACTTGCTTCTGAATTAGAACAAGTAAGTGTTGATGGTTCTTTGGATTACGTCACCTATGACTGCAAAAACAAACTCGTCACCCCTGGGTTAATTGATTGCCACACTCACCTTGTATTTGCAGGTAATCGTGCCAATGAATTTGAGCAGCGTTTGAATGGTGTGTCTTACACCGACATCGCCAAGCAAGGCGGCGGCATTCTGGCGACAGTAACCGCGACCCGCGCAGCGCAAGAATCCGAACTGGTTGAAATGGCTTTGCCTAGACTCGATGGCCTGCTAAGAAGTGGCGTAACCAGCATCGAAGTAAAATCTGGCTATGGTTTAACACTTGAAGATGAGCTCAAGATGTTACGCGCAGCTAAAGCGTTAGAGAATCATCGCCGAATTAAGATCACCACCACTCTCCTTGCAGCGCATGCTGTGCCACCTGAATATAAAGAACAACCAGACAGCTATATCGATCTGGTTTGCCAAGAGATCATTCCTAAAGCCGCAGAGCAAGGACTCGCCGATGCAGTTGACGTGTTCTGCGAATCTATCGGCTTCAATTTAGAACAAACCGAACGTGTATTTGCAGCAGCCAAAGAACACGGACTAGCGATTAAAGGCCACACAGAACAGCTTTCAAATATGGGCGGCAGTGCGCTCGCAGCTAAATACGGTGCACTCTCTGTCGATCATGTTGAGTACCTTGATGAAACCGGAGTCAAGGCACTAGCGGAATCAGGCACAGTTGCGACCTTGCTACCCGGAGCTTTCTATTTCCTAAAAGAGACTCAACAACCGCCCGTTGCCCTACTTCGTGAACACGACATTCCAATGGCAATCGCGACCGACCTAAACCCCGGCACTTCTCCCTTTGCTGATTTAACTCTAATGATGAACATGAGCTGCACCCTGTTTAGTACGACGCCTGAAGAGGCGCTGCGCGGTGTAACTTGTAACGCTGCGGCTGCCATTGGCGACTCACAAACTAAAGGCAAAATTGAAGTTGGTTATGCCGCTGATTTAGCTATCTGGAATATCGAGCACCCTGCCGATCTAAGCTATCAAGTCGGTGTTCCTCATCTTCATAAACGCATTGTTAATGGCGAGGTGTGTCATGACTCAATCTAATTCCAACGGCATTCAAAAGAACTCAGAAACCGTACATAACTTCGTGTGGACGGGACGTAATGATCTTGAAGATGGCGCACTAGGTACACGCGTTCATCACATTACCAAACAAGTTCAAAGTAGCGATTTAGGTAACGAGCTTACTGATAGCGCTATCGCCTTAGTTGGCTTTGCCAGCGATGCAGGCGTTGCAAGAAACAAAGGACGAGTGGGCGCAAGACAAGCACCCAACCTGATTCGTCAAGCGTTGGCTAATATGGCTTGGCACAGTGATACACACATCGCGGACCTTGGTGACATCGAATGTAACGATGGTCAACTCGAAGTCAGTCAAAAACAGTGTGCTTCTGTTATTGCTAATGCTTTATCAACCAACAAAGTGATTACCCTTGGCGGTGGTCACGAAGTTGCTTGGGCATCTTTCCAAGGCCTCGCGGAACATTTACATAAAGCAGAACGCCTTCATAAAACTGAACGTATTGATAAAGATCAGCCAATACACAAACCTAAGATCGGCATCGTTAACTTTGATGCTCACTTTGATCTTCGTGAATTTGAAAGCGAAATCGCCGATGTTAAACCGAGCTCAGGCACGCCTTTCAACCAGATAAGTGATTACTGCCATACACATCAATGGCCGTTTCATTACGCTTGTCTTGGCGTGAGTGCTGCTAGCAATACCAAAGCGCTGTTTAACAAAGCTGACCAACTGGGTGTTTGGTATGAACACGACCGCAACATGACCCAAGTTAACCAAGTCGCTCAACTGGTTACGTTGCAAAAATTCATCGCTGAATGTGATTACCTCTATCTCACCATTGATCTCGATGTATTCCCCGCAGCGACTGCGCCGGGCGTAAGTGCACCAGCGGCAAGAGGCGTGAGCTATGAAGCACTCGCTCCGTTTCTAGAACAGATTTTCAAACACAGTGAAAAACTCATTATCGCGGACATTGCGGAATACAACCCAGACTACGACATCGATGGCCAAACGGCTCGATTGGCGGCACGTTTGTGTTGGGATATAGCCAGTGCAATGGCCAGCGACTAATCCAGCTATACCGATAACTACAACTACAACTACAACTACAACTACAACGATATAACGTGAAACAGAAGGAATTCCAAAATGACGGAACACCACAACAGTGACCCTCGTCTCGACACGACTCGCGAAATTCGCGCACCTCATGGCACCACTTTGCGCGCTAAATCTTGGTTAACAGAAGCACCACTGCGTATGCTGATGAACAACCTAGACCCTGATGTGGCAGAACATCCACATGCACTGGTTGTGTATGGCGGTATCGGTCGCGCGGCACGTGATTGGAAATGTTATGACAAGATTGTTGAAGTATTAGAGCGTTTAGAAGACGACCAAACGTTGCTTGTTCAATCAGGTAAACCTGTGGGCGTGTTCCCGACACATAAAAACGCACCTCGCGTACTGATCGCTAACTCGAACCTTGTTCCACACTGGGCGAACTGGGAACACTTCAACGAGCTCGATAAAGAAGGCTTGATGATGTACGGCCAGATGACCGCAGGTAGCTGGATTTACATTGGCTCACAAGGCATCGTTCAAGGCACTTATGAAACGTTTGTCGCTATCGCGAAGAAGCACTTTCAAGGAGAAGCAAACGGCAAGTGGGTTCTAACGGGTGGTCTTGGCGGTATGGGCGGTGCTCAACCTCTCGCAGCGACTATGGCTGGCTTCTCGATGATTGCGGTTGAATGTGATGAATCACGAATCGATTACCGCTTGCGTACAGGCTATGTCGACAAAAAAGCCACCAGCATAGATGAAGCGATGGCAATGATTAAAGAATCAGACACACCAATCTCTGTTGGCCTACTCGGTAACGCAGCAGATGTATTCCCAGAGCTTGTTGAACGCAATATCACGCCTGACGTAGTGACTGACCAAACCTCTGCCCACGATCCGCTGAACGGCTACTTGCCGCAAGGTTGGACGATGGAGAAAGCAGCACAAGAACGTACTATTGATGAAGCAAAAGTGGTGAAAGCCGCTAAGCAATCTATGGCTATTCAAGTTCAAGCTATGCTAGATCTTCAGTACCGTGGCGCTGCGACCGTAGATTACGGCAACAACATTCGCCAAATGGCACTTGAAGAAGGAGTGGAAAACGCATTTGATTTCCCAGGTTTCGTTCCTGCTTATATTCGTCCTTTATTCTGCGAAGGCATCGGCCCGTTCCGTTGGGCTGCTCTTTCTGGCGACCCTGAAGACATCTACAAAACAGACCAAAAAGTAAAAGAATTGATTCCAGATAACCCGCATCTACACAACTGGCTAGATATGGCGCGTGAACGTATTCAGTTCCAAGGCCTACCAGCTCGTATTTGTTGGGTTGGCTTGAAAGATCGTGAACGTTTAGGACAAGCATTCAATGAAATGGTGAAAAATGGCGAACTGAAAGCACCAGTTGTTATCGGTCGTGACCACCTAGATTCGGGCTCAGTAGCAAGCCCGAACCGCGAAACAGAAGGCATGATGGATGGCTCTGATGCAGTTTCTGATTGGCCTCTTTTGAATGCCCTTCTGAACACAGCTGGTGGCGCAACATGGGTTTCTCTGCACCATGGCGGCGGCGTTGGCATGGGCTTCTCACAACACTCAGGTATGGTGATTTGTTGTGACGGTAGCGAAGATGCATCACAACGTATTGCTCGTGTACTTCACAATGATCCGGCTACTGGCGTTATGCGTCATGCTGATGCGGGTTACGATATTGCCAAGCAGTGTGCTAAAGAGCAGAAGCTTGATTTACCTATGCTAAACGAAGAACTTCGTCGCCTTTAATGTCTGGAGAAAACATGTTGAATTTATTACTTAAGCCAGGACTTCTAGGCC
>NZ_JBFRVX010000043.1:0-999 GCF_041475345.1 Vibrio sp. 10N.222.48.A3
GTTATCGGCTGCCATTGCGACGGGCTCTGCGTGGAAGTTACCACCTGAAATGATGTCGCCATCGTCAGCGAAAACAAGCGGGTTGTCGGATACGGCATTCGCTTCAATCGTTAAAGTCTCTGCTGAGTTACGAATCTGCTGCAAACAAGCACCCATCACTTGAGGTTGGCAACGCAGTGAGTAAGGGTCTTGAACCTTTTCACAGCAAGTGTGTGATTCGCCAATTTCACTCTTTTGATCAAGCATATGGCGGTAAGCAAGTGCTGCATCCATTTGGCCACGATGACCACGAACGCGGTGTATACGAGGGTCAAACGGACGACGGCTACCTAGCGCGGCTTCTACAGACATTGCACCACACACGGTTGCAGACGCGAATAAGTCTTCAGCTGCAAACAGACCTTCTAATGCAAATGCTGTCGATGCTTGTGTGCCGTTTAACAGAGCTAAGCCTTCTTTCGGAGCGAGTGTTATTGGCTCCAAGCCTGCGATCTGCATTGCTTCTAAGCCAGTGATGATCTTGCCGTTGTGGCGTGCTTGGCCTTCACCTAGCAGTACCGTACTCATGTGGGCGAGGGGAGCAAGATCTCCTGAAGCACCCACAGATCCTTTTTGTGGAACACATGGGTAAACCTGTGCGTTCACAAGATCGATAAGGGCATTAATCACTTTGAGGCGGATACCAGAGTAACCGCGAGACAAGCTGTTAATCTTTAACACCATCATCAAGCGAACAGTTTCATCAGACATGAATTTACCAATGCCCGCCGCGTGAGAAAGCACGATACTTTTCTGTAGTACTTCTAAATCCTCAGGGGCGATTTTGGTATTTGCTAACAAGCCAAAACCCGTGTTGATGCCATACACAGTGCGATCTTCAGCAATCACTTGTTCGACAACGTGCATGCTCGCTTCTATATCAGGAATCGCTGCAGGATCGAGAGATAAATTCACAGGGCTACGGCTAATCTTACGCAGTTCAGGCAGGCCTAGAAGTCC
>NZ_JBFRVX010000044.1:0-1407 GCF_041475345.1 Vibrio sp. 10N.222.48.A3
AACATCGTGTCCATCAAGCACAAATTTACCTTGTGTTGCTGGTGGTAGATCTGTGATTGCAACTGAATGTAGCGTATCGCCACTATCAACATCCGTAAATCCAAACTGACTCGCTTGCATTTGATAATGCGTGTCTTCAGTGCCGTTACTTAGCGCAACTTGGGTAACGGTTGGCGCATCATTGGTGCCTACAACGTCTATGTGCAACTCGTATGCCGTTCCATCATAACTATGAACACGGTAGATAACGGTTTCAGTTTGCCCTTGAGCAAGGTGTTGCAAATTGGCATTATTAACGCTGTACCCCCAATTGCCCAAGCTATCAATACGTAACATGCCACCAAACGGATCGTGAACTGCTGATTCACCAAACTGGCTGTATTGGAATTTATTCTCCCCGCTATCTGGATCCACAACTTGTAGTCTTCCATTCGCGAGCTCAGTTGTAACCCCTGCATTGTGGCTGCTGTGTGAACCATCTTCAGTGACGTGGTCAGTTGTTACTTCTGAAATGATGGCGCCGTCTGGGGTAGCGGTGAGTGTGGTAGACGCCCCTGTATGAGTCACTCCGCCATGCGCATCTGTGACGTCATAGCTAAAATGAACTTGGCCGTTATAGTCTTTGGTTGGAGTAAAAGTGTAGGTGCCGTCTTTGTTATCTAGAATAGAACCATGATCAGCGTGAAGATTAGCAATGGTGAGTTTGCCTAGGTCGTTGCTATCCACGTCTATAGTGTTTGCTAAGAGTTCGGTGGCCGTGATGGTTTGCGCGAGGTCTTCTTTACCGCTGTTGAGCTGCACTTCTGAAGAGCAGTATGGACGGTCGTTGTCGCCATGAATGGTGATAACAATATCATGACTGGTACCGTCTTTACTTTGTATCGTTATCGTATCAGTGAGTGTCTCATTTGCACCAAGTTGATCAATCGTCGATCCTACATTTGTTGTTAATCCACCATTTACATCAGCAGTGCCGGTCGCAACACCATAAAACCATTTACCATCTGTATTAAGAATCAAATGGCCATATTTTCCATGATAGGTATAACCAATACCTTTAGAATCAAAACTATTCTCGCCGGTATCTGGATCGATGATTGTTAGTTGCCCCTCAACATGAATCATACTATTAGTTAAATGCGCCATACCTGACTGGGCAAAGTCTGGCGACATATCAGGGTTTCTGTTTTCATAAACATCGCCAGTATCCACACCTGATATAACGGCTTTATCTCCAATCGCATCAATATGAAGAGTGTTAGTAGCCTCTTGTGAGTCAACATGCCCATCGTTAACAGTATATTTAAACTGAACATCGCCATTAAAATCTTGCGCAGGAACGAACTGAAGTTTACTGATGTCAGCTGTAGGGATGTGTTGCCCCGCTGTAACATCGTGTCCATCAAG
>NZ_JBFRVX010000045.1:0-4075 GCF_041475345.1 Vibrio sp. 10N.222.48.A3
CAGCACCCAAATATCGAGATCTTCGAGCGTCACAATGCGCTGGATTTAATCACCGAAGATAAGATAGGTGGTTCGAAAGACAAGGTTATCGGTGCCTACATTTGGAACCGTAACCAAGAGCACGTTGAAACCGTGCGCGCTAAATTTGTTGTATTAGCAACAGGCGGCGCTTCAAAGGTTTACCAATACACCTCTAACCCAGATGTCTCTTCAGGTGATGGTATTGCTATCGCTTGGCGTGCGGGTTGTCGTGTGGCAAACCTTGAGTTCAATCAGTTCCACCCGACTTGCTTATTCCACCCAGAAGCGCGTAACTTCCTACTAACGGAAGCATTGCGTGGTGAAGGTGCCTACCTGCGTCGTCCAGACGGTTCTCGCTTTATGAAGGACTTCGATGAGCGCGGTGAACTGGCTCCGCGTGATGTGGTTGCTCGTGCGATTGACTTTGAAATGAAGCGCTTAGGTGCTGACTGCATGTATGTTGATATCAGCCACAAGCCTGAAGAATTCATCACGACGCATTTCCCAATGATCCATACTCGCTTGATGGATTTGGGGATTGATATGACCAAAGAACCGATTCCAATCGTACCGGCTGCTCACTACACTTGTGGTGGTGTGATGGTGAATAAGCAAGGTCAAACTGACCTCACTAACCTATATGCGATTGGCGAAGTGAGTTATACCGGCTTGCACGGTGCAAACCGTATGGCTTCAAACTCACTGCTTGAGTGTGTGGTATACGCGTGGGCAGCCGCAAAAGATATCGTTGAAAACATCGATCAATCTCAACTGTGCGCTGAACTTCCGGCATGGGATGAAAGCCAAGTCACCAACAGTGATGAAGAAGTGATCATTCAACACAACTGGCACGAGCTAAGACTGTTCATGTGGGATTACATGGGTATTGTTCGAACGGACAAACGCCTTGAACGTGCAATGCGCCGCATTCAGATGTTGCAGCAGGAAACTCATGAGTACTACAGCTACTTTAAGGTTTCAAATAACCTATTAGAACTGCGTAACTTACTACAAGTCGCTGAGTTGATGGTTCGCTGTGCAATGCAACGTAAAGAGAGCCGCGGCCTACACTACACGCTGGATTACCCAGAACTTGCTGAAGACAGCGGCCCAACCATTCTGACACCAGAGAAAAGCCAGTCTTAATTTTTGGTCATGGAAAAAGACGACAGGGAGCCTAGAGCTCCCTTTCTTTTATCTTTGGTTCTTGTTTATCCAATGCTTTCGTTTATCAAACGGACTCGTTGTAAATGTGCCAAGAAGTGTCGATATTCACGTTCATTGCAACTATCTCGCCACAACAAGACTGAATATCCGCACTCAAACTGCAATTTAACGAAGAACTGCGCCCAGATCTTATCAACGGACTTAAGTGTGTAGGCTTGCTCATTGAGTCGGAACTCGCCATCTTCTTTATAGTCAAAGCACCCATGTGCTGTATTCAAGATTACATGATTGGCTTTAAACAAACTGAACACTAAAGCTAAACAATAGAGGGCAACAGCGAGTGGAATAGAAGAGAAAACGATGAAAAACAAAAGGCACCCAAAAACAGTGCCTTTTGCAAATAATGCGGAATACGAAGGGTTAAGCTGAAGCTTAACGAACCTTGCTGAGGTTATGCGCGACAATTTTATCAACCATTGAAGCATGGCCTAGGTTTTCACTGCGTCCGTGTCCCATTACCCAAGTAAACAGGTCTGGGTCATCACACTCTAATAGAGAAACAAACTCACGCTGCTCCTGCTCTTGCAATGAATCAAAACACTCTTCGAAAAATGGCATGATAACTACGTCAAGTTCCAACATGCCACGACGGCAACCCCATTTAATTCGTGCTTTCTGCTCTGCAGTGTACATTGGCTATCCTCACCTATAATTTTTCTTTCTCGGAGTGTAACAAGTCATACGCTCTGCAACTACTATGTGAGTCACAGTCCCTATCTAAGCTCACAAAAAAACCTAAGCTGACAAAGAAACAGAACCGGATTAACATAGAGCCAAATAAAATTCTTAGGAAAGATAAAATGGATTGGAAAAACACATTTCAGCCGCTCGCTCATACGCAAAATGAATCGCTTCCAGAACTGATGATGACACACGTGTCAGATTGGAGCGCAATTACCATGATAGGCGATGACAAAAAGTCGTACCTACAAGGTCAAGTAACGTGCGATGTCGTCACTCTTCCTAATGATGAATCCACGTTAGGCGCGCATTGTGATGCGAAAGGAAAGGTTTGGAGTATCTTTCGTTTGTTCCACCACAATGGTGGCTACGCTCTTATGCAGCCTAAGTCTGCAATTGAAATCGAATTAGTTGAAATTAAAAAATACGCCGTATTCTCTAAGGTTGATATCGAGCAAACGTCTGACGTTGTTATCGGTGTGATGGGCGCGTCAGCTGATCAATACATTGACTCAATTTCAGAAAGCCAAGGTAAAGTGCGTGTAATCTCTGGTGGCACCGCTGTTCAAGTCTCTGACAACCGTTGGGCTCTACTTGTTACGCAAGAAGCAGCAGAAGCCTTGGTATCAAGCAGCACTGCAGAAAAAGTATCAGAAGCGCTTTGGCAGTATCATGAAATTCTTGATGCTCAGCCGAACCTATCGAAAGCAGAGCAAAACGAACACATCCCTCAAGCACTCAACCTGCAAGCGATTGGCGGTATCAGCTTTTCAAAAGGCTGTTACACAGGTCAAGAAACAGTTGCTCGTGCTAAATACCGTGGCATGAACAAGCGTGAAATGCGCATTGTTTCAGGAACGAGTTCAGATATATTGTCTCTAGAGAATACGATTGAACTAGAGCGCAGCGTAGGTGAGAACTGGCGCGGTGCAGGCCGACTATTAAACGTCTATCAATTTGCTGATAATCAGGCGATTGGTTTGATGGTGTTGCCAAACAACCTTGATGACGATGTTCAGCTTCGATTGACTGCGCAACCTGAGCAAATATGGAACATTCTGCCACTGCCTTACAGCCTTGACGAAGAGTAGCCACGTGGAAACACTGATTACACAATGGTTAGATCAACAGCAGGTGGACTATCGCCTGTTGGTGCAAAGCAAGCCAACCACCAGCATCGAAGAGACAGCGCAAGAACGAGGTATTAATGCCTCTCAAATGGTCAAGTGCATCCTGCTTAAGGATATGGGAAACCAGTATGCGTTGGCCTGTACTCCTGGCGATCGCTCTATCGATCCAAAGAAAGTACGCTCGGTACTGAATTGCCGTCGAATGACCTGCGTATCACTCGCTGATGTTGAAGCCATCACCGGCTTTAAAGCTGGATGTGTTGGGCCTATTGCTCTAAAGAGATACATGCCGATCATTTTTGATCCTTCCATTCAGAGCAACTCGACCGTTACCATTAGCTCGGGTGATCGAATGGCTGGCGTTGCGTTGGATCCCAATGATCTCATAGCACTATGTGCACCGATCGTCGCTGACATCAGTCGATGAACGTTTCGAACAGATCATGCTTCGCAAACTTCATTTTAATATTTCATTGAGTACATTTTTAGTGTGAACTTCGTCATAAGAAAAACACACCCACCTTAAATAGTTACTCAAAATAAAAGCATAAGTAGTCACAAGGTTGAATTTGCGTTATTGTTATTTTACTGACTAGCCTTTAAGCAAATCAGTACAAGTGAATCCACTGAGTAACATCAGTATCCACTTTTGTGTAATGCATCTGTGACTATTCGCCCGTTTTAGACGGGCTTTTTTTTGTTCAAAATTTACAATTTGATTACACAAACAAAAAAATTCCGCCTATTCTTATACTTGTAACATTAGCACTGCTTAATACCGGACAGGAAAGTTCGTAGCAGTTCACTACTCAGTACTATTTTGGGGAGGAGCTCACGTAAAAATAGATATTTACTGAAGAAAGTGCTTAGAACAGCACAAATATCTAATTAACGTCAACTCTACTGCATATTACTCCATGCTTATCACAATAATTATCTCGGAGTTTTTCTATAATATGCAGGCTAGGTAAATATAAGGATAATTAAAAATGAGACTGTTTAAGCGCTATACACCG
>NZ_JBFRVX010000046.1:0-7138 GCF_041475345.1 Vibrio sp. 10N.222.48.A3
TATTGCAATAGAACCAATGACTTGCCCAGCCGACGCATTCAATAACCAGATTGGCTTATTGACGCTTAGCCCGAACCAATCTCAAACCTTTACTTGGCAATGCCAAGCCACCTATCAGCCAACATAAAGAAAGCAAAGTAAAGCAACTGCTGTATGCGAAATCAGCCCCCAGAGAACGCATTGCTAACGAAACAACTGCAACGAAAGAAGCAATAAAGGGCGCATAAAGCGCCCTTCTCTTTGTTAACCTAAAATCACCTCGATGGTGTGCTCACCAGAGGTAAACACTGGCGCTTTATTACCTGAAATCAGGTCACCATTTACCTTCATTTCAACCACCCCCTTACACACGTTATTCGGGTTAGTGACATGAATATGATATGTCGCACCACGGAACTGACGGCGGACTTTGAATTCTGGCCATTCTGCCGGAATACAAGGGTCCACCAGCAAGCCATCCACTTCAGGGCGAACACCCAGAATCCACTGCGTACCCGCCACGTAAGTCCAAGATGAAGTACCAGAAAGCCACGCATTACGTCCTAAACCGAACTGTTTGTGCTCGTCACCCAGAATGTTTTGTGGGTAGCAGTAAGGTTCAGATTCAAAGGTATCGATGTCATCATTTTTGGAAGCTGGGTTGATTTGACGGTAGTACTCGTAAGCACGCTCACCGTTGCCCATTTTCGCTTCTGCGATCATCACCCATGGGTTTGAATGCAAGAAGATACCGCCGTTCTCTTTCGCACCTGGTGGGTAAGTCGATACACCACCTAGCTGAGGATCAAAGCCGTTGTAACCCGGTGTTGAAAGCTTGATGCCATTGGTAGTGTTTAGTTTGTTGTAAACCGAATCTAGCGCTTGCGTTGCACGTTCTTGAGTCGCGAAGCCAGAAATTACGGGCCAGCTTTGACCATTGGTGTAGATCTGCCCTTGCTCATTTTTATGAGAACCGATCGGCAAGCCTTGCTCATCAAAATAACGAACAAACCATTCGCCATCCCAGCCGCATTCATTGACGGTGCTCTGCATCTGTTGATACTGATCTTTAAACTTAGCCGTCAGTTGCGCTTCACCACGCAACTCACACAAGTCCAACATGTCGAGCAGTGCTTTGCCGTACATGTTAGCCACCATCATCGACTCAGCACCCGTTGGTAGGTTCACCGTGTCATTCCAGTCAGCAAAACCTAATAGCGGTAGACCGTGCTCACCGGTATTGGTGTAAGTAAACTCAATCGCGCGGCACAGGTGGTTCCAAACCGTTCCCGTTTCGACTGGGTTGCCCGCTTTGTCTTTTTGATAGAACGGAATATCTTTATTCAAGAAGTCTGCATTGCCCGTTTCTTTCACATATTGCGTCACCGCGTAGATGATCCACAGGTGATCATCACCGTAGTAATCAGGGCGATCTTCTTCTTCTCGCGAGTCACCCGCGTTCGCTTCCATGGTTGATGGGAAGAACTGGTGCATCGCAGAACCGTTGGTGTTTTGCACAGATAACAGACGCTCAATGAACTCACGCGCTTCTTCTGGCATGTGAGTAATTACGCCTAACGTATCTTGCGAAGAATCACGGAAACCGATGCCACGAGCCCCATAACCAAGCTGGTACAGAGACAAGTAACGAGACCAGTTTTTGGTTGTGTGGCACTGACGTGGGTTATGTACGTTCAACATTGAGTTCATTGCAGGATCTGGCGTTTCAACCTGAACCGCTTGTAGGTAACCATCCCAATGTTCAGCCAGTTCAGCGAAAGCAGAATCGACCACTTGATGGTCACGATATTTAGCCAGCAGAGGAAGTGCGGCTTCTAGGCTCTGTTCTTGCGCGATTTGTACAATCGTACGTTCTGTCTGCTCTGGAGATAGCCAACCCAGACGCAGGTTCAGTGCGCCAATGTTGTCGCCACGCAAACACTCGGTGTTGCCTAATTCATCATTGTTTAGTGCTTGTGGTGCTGCCCATGTACCGTAGCCCAAATTCCCTAGGAACGATTGGCGATCACCATCAAAAGACGTCGCAGGGCGATCCGCTGTCATCAGGTTCACCGCGTAGTCACGCTTCATAAAAGCATACTGCTCAAGCACGGTGTGACCCGATTCTTGTTGGTGTGCTTTTAGCGTCATGGTTTGTGGAACCCAATCGGCATTCAGTAGTTGCTTAAGTGCATCGAAGTGCGTGAATTCGTAAACAGGCACCACATCAACGTGCAGTGCTTTGTCTGAAATGTTGGTGACCTTGATGTCTTGCAACAAGACTTGGTCAGCTTTTGGTACAAAGAAAGTCGCTTCACAACGTACACCAAAGGCTTCTGCAATGATGGTGGTGTATGACAAACCGGTGTGGTTTTCAAACTTATCTAATGGCTTTAAAGTTGGGGTGTAGAAAGGTGAGAATATTTCTACGTTGCCCGCTTCATCACGTACCTTGAGGTACATGGTCGAGCCTTTGAAATCTGAGTTTGGCAGTTGAGCAATGTACTTAGTAATGCGGTTGAGTGCCGGATCGCCCTTACACAGCAATACGCCGCCGTTGCTATCTACAATGCCACCGAAATCTAATGTGCCCACGTAGTTACACCATTTGATCGGCGTACACGGTGTGGTTGCTACGTATTCTTTGCTTTTATCGTCAAAATATCCGAATTTCATCATCACTATCCCTAGCCCCTCCCAAATCAGGAGGAGCCAAAACAATTTGTCGTAAGTTGGTTGGTGTCAGCTCAATGACTGATTTAAATTGATTGGCTAGCTCGCTAGCGAGTTCTCACTCAGAGCATCGAACAAGTGGAAAGCATCCAAATCCAAATAAAGCGTCAGATCTTTTACATCGACTTCAGCCGCTTGGGTTTCAACCATCAACGGTTGACCGCCAATTTCTGTTTTCAGAAGAATGCTTGCGCCCAGTAATTCCTTGTCTTTGATTTTCACAGGGAATGGCAGCACGCGGTCGTGGTCAACTTGCTCGGCACGTAGGTGAATGTCTGTTGGACGAACACCAAAATGCAGCGCTAGGTTCTTAGACGCCAGAGACTTAAAGCGCTCAGGCAGTGGGATCTGAACATCGCCGATTTCAACGAAGTACTCGCCTTCTTTTTCAATCAGTTTTGCTTCCAACATGTTCATTGACGGGTTACCAATGAATTGCGCGACAAACTTGTTAGCAGGACGCTGGAACACCTCGGTTGGTGTACCAACTTGAGCAACATAACCGTCTTTCAAAATCACGATGCGATCCGCCAATGTCATCGCCTCGATCTGATCGTGGGTTACGTAGATCGTTGTGGTTTTTAGTTCACGGTGTAGGTGTTTGATCTCTTCACGCATCACGCCACGCAGTTTGGCATCTAGGTTAGATAACGGCTCATCAAACAAGAAAACTTTCGGTGTGCGAACCATCGCGCGGCCCATTGCTACACGCTGACGCTGACCACCAGAAAGCTCTTTTGGCTTACGGTTCAGTAGCGGGTCAAGCTCTAGCATTTTCGCCGCTTTTAGAACTTCTACGTCGATTTCTGCTTTCGGCATACCTTTCAGTTTTAGTGCAAAGGCGATGTTCTCGTACACCGTCATATGTGGGTACAGAGCGTAGCTTTGGAATACCATCGCTAAGTCACGGTCTTTCGCGTCGACTTTATTCATCAACTTGCCGCCAACCACGATGTCACCAGAACTGATACTTTCAAGGCCAGCAAGCATGCGTAGCGTTGTCGATTTACCACAGCCAGATGGGCCAAGGAAAACCACGAACTCACCGTCTTCAACCGTAAAATCAAACTCTTTGACGACTTCAACATCACCGAATGATTTTTTGATATTCTTAAATTCTACTTTAGCCATTATCTATTCTCCTCAGCGCGCTCTTGAAGCATGTTTCGGTACGCAATTGCGCTCTGTTTCAATGTTCTTTCTTGGGTGGTGTAGTCAACATGGACAATGCCAAAACGCTGGCAGTAGCCGAATGCCCACTCAAAGTTATCCATCAGACTCCAAGCGAAGTAACCGTCGACTTTCACACCCGCTTCAACGGCGTTGTGAACCGCTTCGATATGACCTTGGAAATAACGAACACGTTGCTCATCCATCACTTGTCCATTTACTCGTTCATCGTTGCCCGCTGCACCATTTTCTGTGATGTAGATAGGTGGCATATTTTCGTAACGAGCATCCAGTCTTACCAATAAGTCGGTTAGACCTTGTGGGTTGATCTCCCAGCCGATGTAAGTGTGTTCAGCATCTGTTTGCTTCACCGATTCAATATCGCCGTTCTCATTGAAGCGAGCGACATTGCGTGTGTAGTAGTTGATGCCAATGTAATCGACAGGTGCGCTGATGATGTCTAAATCACCTTCAAGGATCATAGGCATGTTCATCGCTTGGCGTTCAACCACCAACTGTGGGTATTCGCCCTTCAATACTGGGTCGATAAACCAGTGGTAGTTTTCCGCTTCACAGTAGTCGGCTGCACCTTGGTCTTGTGGCGTCAGCGGGTAAGCTGGCGTCGCGTTGAATACCACACCATGCTTAGCATGAGGTGCATTCTTGCGAAGGATCGGCATTGCCAAACCGTGTGCCAACATTAGGTGGTGAGATGCTAGGTAGCCTTCTTTCTCACCTTTGATACCTGGCGCGTGTTCGCCCCAACGGTAACCTAGGAATGCAGAAACAAACGGTTCATTGAGCGTGGTGTACACATCGATGTTGTCACCAAAGTATTTGCTCACCACTTCTGCGTATTCTGCGAATTTATAAGACGTTTCGCGGTTTAGCCAGCCGCCTTTATCTTCAAGGTATTGCGGAAGATCCCAGTGATACAGCGTCACATATACCTTCATGCCACGAGCATGACACTCATCGATGATCTGACCGTAAAACTCTAGACCTTGCTGGTTGACGACACCGTCTTGCGGAAGGATGCGCGGCCATGCAATAGAGAGACGGTAAGCATCAACGCCTAAACCTTGAATCATCTCAATATCTTGTTGCCATAAGTGGTAGTGGTCACACGCCACATCACCATTGTCGCCGTTATCGACCTTGCCCGGCTTCTTGCAAAAAGTGTCCCAGATAGACGGTGTACGACCGCCCTCTTCAACGCCGCCTTCAATTTGGTATGAAGATGTCGCGACACCGAATACAAATTCCTTACTGCGTAACTTTGAATCACTTGGAAGTTGATATTTATTCATTGTTATAACCCTTAAACCTAACCTTTGACTGCGCCGGACGTTAAACCACTGATCATCTGTTTCGATGCGAACAAGTAAGTAATCACGAGCGGTAAAATAGAAATTGTGGTACCTAGCATTACCGCGCCCCATGGCGTATTCGGAATACCTTGAACACTTCGAAGTGCTTGCGTAATGACATAGTTATCTGGGTTGTTTAGCACCACGAGAGGCTGCATAAACATGTTCCAGAAGAAAACGAACTGAACGATAGCCAATGTTGCGAGTGCAGGCTTCATTAGTGGCAGTACCACGCTCCAGTACGTTCTGAACTCACCAGCGCCATCCAGTTTCGCCGCTTCAAGTAGCTCTTTTGGAATCGATGCAATCACGTGCTGACGCATCAAAAAGATGCCAAATGGTGTCGTAGTGAACGGTAGCCATACCGCCATGTGGTTATCCAACAAGCCTAAGAATTTCACGATCATGAAGTAAGGGATCAAGCTAAGCACAGGCGGAATCGCCATTGAGCCAACCAGCATGCCGAACAACACGTTCTTACCGCGGAACTTAAACACAGCAAACGCGTAGCCACCCATGCTACAAAACAGCAGCGAGATGGTGGTACCTAAGAAAGCCACGTAAATCGAGTTAAACATCGCTTTCCAAAACGGCATGATTTCAAGCAATTTGGCGTAGTTAATCGCCAGGCTATCGCCAATCGCAAAGCTAATGCCCGTGCCGAAAATTTCAGAACGGTCACGCGTTGATAGCAGTGCCGACCATACAAATGGAAAGACTGTAATTAGCGCTGAAACAACCAGTAAGATACCTAGCATGACCATCAAGATCTTAGTCAGAATGAACATGCTGCGCTCGCTTGGTATCAGTCCACTTAGTGGTGAGGTATTTGTCTTAATTGATGTCGACATCTTAATGTTCCCCTAAGCCTTTCTTACCGAAGAGTAAAAATTGAACCAATGTACAAGTCGCGATGAGTGCAAACAGTAACCACGAGATAGCAGATGCTGTACCCATTTCTAGCCATTCCCAACCCACTTTGTAGAGGTACATCGAGATAGTTAAACCAGATTGGCCAGTACCACCTGTACCACGCGTTAGGACGAACGGTTCTTCAAACATTTGCAGGTTACCGATGATGGTCATCGTGATAGCAAAGAAGATGAATGGACGAATCATTGGTAGTGAAATGTTCCAGAAGCGGCGGAAGGCATTGGCACCATCCATACGCGCAGCTTCTAAGATGTCTTTAGGAATCGTCATTAAACCCGTGGTGTAAAGGACGATGTTAAAACCGGTGTATTTCCAGAAAACCATGATTGCGATAGACGGCTTCACCATAGTGGCATCGTCTAACCAACGGATTGGTTGGAAATCGTTAACCCAAGCGAATGCCCAACCAAACAGCGTGCTATCGGCCAGAGCCATTAGCGTTTGGTTAATAATTCCTGAGTTAGGAGAGTACATATTGAAGAAAATCAGTGACGCTGCGACCGTTGATGTAATGAACGGTAGAAAGTACGCCGATGTTAGCCAGTGACGCATACGGTCACCCATTGAAACCAACATGTAAGCCACTGGAATAGCGACTAAGTGCTGAGCCACGCCTGAAGTGATCGCTAGCCAAAGCGTGTTCTTCAATGAACGCCATAGCCATGGGTCCGTTAAAGCAATGTGATAGTTCTCAAAACCAACGAACTCCATCGCATCCATGCCTCTTACCGGGTTCCACTCGTGGAACGACAGGTAAACAGAGAACAACAGCGGGAAGATCCCAAATACAGAAAAAATGATCAGAAACGGCAGAAGAAATCCATACGGTGTAAGCGCTTTCAAATTTAGACGAGAAAAAAAGCTTTGCTCCGAAGGTTCTATCGTTGTGCTCGCTGTATGATTCATAGTAACGACCTCTTAAAAAAGGAAGCGCGCTATCCGCGCCTCCTCAC
>NZ_JBFRVX010000047.1:0-4016 GCF_041475345.1 Vibrio sp. 10N.222.48.A3
GGTTTTATTATTTTTGGTTTAGTTTGGTAAGCCAGACAGCAAGTTTGTGGTAGTTGATGCATCGAATTCTCAAGGATCTGTTGAGTTAAGGATTCTATATGCAACTTCTGATGGAAGTTATTGGGTGAAGAGCAAGTTGTCAAGTCTTGTGTAAGCTTCCAGATTTCTTCCGTCACTTCTAATTGGAAGTTGGCATTATGTGTATTGATGAAATTTCGGCATTTACACTCTTCGGTTACTCGAGATTCGAACCATTTTGGTTTGACTAAGATATTAATCTTATTGAGTTTATTGCTTGCTGTCATCACTCGACGGAAATTGGCGGGTTTAGTGAGGTTGACCACCACACCTTGAGGTTGATGAGTGGCATCGAGATCAAATTCGAGATCATCGTAACCAAATGACAGCTTACCTTCCAAAAGAATGGTGATCAGAACTGAAGCGTGAGCGGTAGAGATGATCTTAGTATCGACGAGCTCAATACAGCGGCCACCGTGGATAAATATTAGTTCATTATATTGATAAGAAAGAAATTTCCCCTCAGCCAGTGATGTCTGTGTAGTTTGACCTTGTGTGACAATAATCTGCTTTTCTGTTTGCTCCAACTTTTTAGTCAGAGTGACTTTGCCAATTTTAGCCCGTTTAGACGTTACTTCACTCATTTGACCGTTCCTCATAACAGCTGTGCGTTTTTGCATAAGCAAATCATCTGTGCATTTATAGGTTACAACTCTATCATGATTGATAATTATTATCATTTACATCTAGGATTGAATCTATGGAAAGCCCAGTCAGATCAACAATTAAGCTTTCAGCCCTCTATATCGCAATTGCCAGCACGTTTAGTAGCTCTGTTATGGCCGAAGAAAGTACATCGCACTTCGATGAAGTTGTGGTTTGGGGAACGAAAGTCTCAAGCAACACTGAATCGATCATTGCAGATGACATGTCACTGAAGCAAGCTGACCATATGTCAGATTTGCTGCGCGAAATCCCCGGTGTTGATGTTGGGGGAACGCACTCGATCAACCAGCGAATTACGATTCGCGGCCTAAGCGAAACTGACTTAGACATTCGATTAGATGGCGCTTCTCAGCACGCCAACATGTTCCATCATATTGGTAATTTGACTCTTAACCCTGACATATTGAAATCAGCTGATATCCAAGTAGGTAACAACTCGGTGACGCAAAATGGGTTAGGCGGTTCAGTGCTGTTTGAAACCAAAGATGCCAAAGATCTACTTCGCTACGACGAGACTTTTGGCGCTCGTGTTTATGGCGGGTATGCCACGAATGCAAGCCAGCAAGGTTCACTTACTGTGTATGGTTTGTTGTCAGATAACGTCGATGCCATGCTTTACAGTCATTACATGAGCCGTGACAACTTTGAAGATGGTGATGGCACTGAAACCTTTGGCTCAGAAGGGGATGTATACAATATTCTAGGTAAGATTGGTTTTGAGCCAAGTGACTTACACCGTTTTGAACTCTCTTATGATATGTACCGTGATAACGGTGATTACAGCCCACGCCCTGATATGTCGGGTGGTACGAACGTGGGTTTGTCTAAAAACATCCTCATTCCCACCGATTACAACCGTGACACCATCACGGCCAGCTATGAGCTGCGTGGTGAAAGTCATCAAGGTAACGTGACTCTATACAACACGGAAACTGAGATTCAGCGAGATGAAAGTGTTATGGCACCACGTTGGCCTGCTAATCGCTTATCCAAAAACACGGCTAAAAACCAAAACTTTGGTCTCAACGCAAAGTTCCAATCCGATTATCGCCTGATGTCGTTTGATAACATCGCGACTTATGGCTTTGACTATATGGACAAGTCATCGAGCAGCTATTACGGCAGCAGCAAGTTTATGGACGAGTCAGCAATCTCTACAGCCCTTTTTGTTGAAGATCAGTTCTACTTTACTCAAGCATTCTCGGTCACGGCAGGGCTTCGTTTTGATGATTACCAACGTAAAGCAGAAGTTGGTAGCGAAGATTTTGACGATGTAACTTGGTCGTTGGCCACTCAATGGGATGTTACTCAAGATTGGACGCTGTTCGCGAGTACACGTTCGTTGTTCAAAGGCCCGGAGTTGATGGAGAGCTTTATTGCTTACCAAGATGTCGCTTATTTGGCTAACGATCTGAAGGCTGAGACAGGGCAGAACACGCAAGGTGGTGTCCGTTTCGATAAGCGCTTGGATAATCACTTTATTGGTGCCAACCTGACAGTATTCCAAACTAATATTGATGACTATATTGCCGAAAAGTATCAACGTGCAAGTAAGAGTTATTTGATTTATAACCTAGGTGACGTTGAGATAAAGGGCTTCGAGGCGAGCCTATCTTATGGCTACGAGATGTTTAACAGTAAGCTGTCCTATGCGCTTTTAGAGACTAAAAATAAAGATACAGGCGGTGCAGTCGCAGGTGGCAATGGTCGAAGTATTGATATGGGTGACAGCATTACGCTGACACTCGATTATCAGTCTGAAGCGCTTGAGACTATCTTTGGTTGGAATTCGATGTTTGTTAAAGACGAAGACAACGTATTCGATGGTCAGCCGAAAAAAGAAGGCTATGACGTTCATAACCTGTTTGCTCAGTGGGTGCCATCGAATCTTGATGGATTGTCTGTCACCTTTGGTATCGATAACGTGTTTGATGAGCAATACACCTCACACGCTTCTCGTTCAGGTACGGCAAGAGGCTTTACCTTGGATGACTATGAACCAGGCCGTAACTACAAGCTTTCTGCTGCTTATCAGTTCTAGAGAAGGCTTTAGCGTTTAGGTTTGGTTAGCGCAATAAACTGGCGGTCGTAGAGATCCGGAAGGGGTATTGCTCGAAATTGAAGTTATCCGTTTAAGTCATTCTAGTGAAAAGAAAAGCGCCTCTCGAGCAAGGAGTCGAGAGGCGCTTTCGCCTTATTTGTTATTGTGGGAATCACTCAATAGGCAAAGACAGCACACCACAATTGAGTTCTACTTGGCTCAGCCATTCTGTTGGAATCGCTCCGTCTTCTTCGTAGAAACACGCCGCTAATACCGCGCCAATCACAATCGCACGCCCGCAGCTGTCACCGCCACATAAGATATTGTCTCGAATACCTTGTTTATAGCTCTGAGCACCCGCAATGATGCGAATTAGCAAGGGAAATGCGGCACTCAGTTCACAATGCAATCCAAACTTCTTCGCGGCATCTGTTATTGAAAGCTCAGGTTCAGCCAATGCTTCATCGATTTGATCATGTATAAATCTGCTGCAAGTTTGTCGCACCATTTCTACGGACTGTAATGGTGAGTTGCCTTGAATCGCTGCTTGAATCAACAGGGTGATGGCTTGCGCCCATTCCACGGCTTTGTCGTTGTTGTTGGTCACTCGTACCGCGCTCTCTACCATCGCTGGTAAGGTGTGAGAGGTATAAGTACAGGCTACTAATGGAATGATCTTTGAAACTGCGGGGAGCTGCGTATCGTCTGCGCCACAGGCAGTAATCGGGGCGCCCTCTAGTTCTAATTGATGGATGTTCAGCAAGCTCATGCGCGTCGCTTTATCAATGTAGCCTTGCCAACTACCACCGAAATCAAACCATTTGCGGAAATGTTGAATATAGCTCGCTTCATCGTATTTTTGGTTGTCGACTAAACTATCGACCATCGCCAATAACTGAGCACCGTATTGCGAGTGCTCACCGGACGTTTTTCCTTGGTGCGCAAAGTAGCCTTTGTCTTGATAATCGAACTGATTCGGTGAGCGAAATTCTGGCTCGAAACCAGCCACGTGTAAGATCCTCTCTTGGTCATACAGCCAGTGCAACCCCATGGAAGCGGCGTCTCCAACCAATGCGCCGACAACGGCGTAAAAAGCTCTTTCTTTATGATTGTCCATGCTGAGTGATGTCCTTGAGAAGAATCAACGTAGTTCGATACTTCAAGTATAGTGATTAGACGAGTATTTCGCTGTGTTTCTAAGAAGAAATATGAAGGGATAAATCCCGATTGG
>NZ_JBFRVX010000048.1:0-5697 GCF_041475345.1 Vibrio sp. 10N.222.48.A3
GGTAAGAACGTTTATTAAGTGGCTAGAGGGGCAGTTACGCTAGGTTAGTTAATTTAGCAATTAGATAGTTCAAAACAGAATTTATTATCTTTATAACCATCCATCATAATAAGCTCTATAAATAACGGATTATAGAATAAGGTCTTATTATGAAAGTCGCCCTCATCATTGCGGTTTTGCTGCAGATAGGCCAAGCGCTCGTTTCGTCAGGACTGACTCGTTCATTGGCTGAACTTACTGCATTTGTGCTGGTTGTGGTACTTGTTTTAATGAAAAGAGAGAGCAAGAAGAGTGATAAGCCCCTGTTTGATTCGTGATTGTTGTAACAAAGAATATCTTTACTACAAACGATAGGGGCAAAGCCCATTAGAGCTTTGCCTTTTTGTTTTGTTGCTCGTTAATCTGAGTGTCTGGTTAATACATTAACCAATCTACAGTGCTTCTTTACGTATTGGGTGTAATTAGGCGTATTATGCGAGAGTTAACCACGCTAATGAGCCTGTCGAAATCATCGTCCACATTGTAATACCAAACATCAATGGCTTCGGCCCAGCAGCTTTAAGCTTCTCAACTGAAATACCGCAACCAATCAAGAATAGACACACCACCAATGCACGCTTAGACACATCAAAGATACCTTGATAGACCATCTCAAATTGTGGCAATAAGTCACTAACAGCAATAGCAGCGCAATAGAAGAAAATGAAGTAAGGAATCGTAATCTTCTTTTGATCGTTCTTGAAGATCATCGCACTGACTAACGCGATTGGGATAATCCAAAGTGCGCGAGCGAGCTTCAATGTGGTTGCTGTGGTCAGTGCTTCTTCGCCATATGCTGATGCTGCGCCTACTACAGACGATGTATCGTGAATCGCGATTGCAGCCCATGTTCCGAAAGTTTGTTGGCTTAACTCTAGTGCATGGCCAATCATTGGGAACAAGAAAAGGGCGACCGAGTTCAACACAAATACAGTGGCTAACGCTAAGCCAATCTGTTCATCATCGGCTTTGATGGCCGGTGCTACGGCGGCAATAGCGCTACCACCACAAATTGCGGTACCAGAAGAGATAAGGTAACCCGTGGTGCGATCTAATCCCATGCGTTTTGCCAAGAACCAACCAATGACCAAGGTACCAATAATCGTCGTTACAATGAGGCCAATACCATCGCCTGTTACCGCTAATGCTTTCTCAAACTGAATGCCAAAGCCTAAGCCGACAATCGAGTAGGCCAGTAGCTTCTTGGTGAGTTTGCCTACTTCTAGATGCTCAGGGACTAAACCTAAGCTCGCAAGAAGGAAACCGATCACGAGTGCCGTCGGTGAACTCACCCATGGGGTTAAGCAAAACAGAGCAGCAAGATAAAATGGAACAGACTTTTTTAGATTCATTATATTTAATTCGTCGCGTCTAGTATTGGCAGCGTAGTGGAAGACTATACGCTTAACGCAATGGTAAGTAAGTCTAAATGAATTGAACAAACGTTAAGTAAAACTAAACGTTTGTTCAGCTGATATGAATAAAGGCTTGGTTATTTAGCGTATTGAGCCGCGAAGATCAGAGACTGACTGTCGAAGCGTGTCGCATGAAGCTTCTTTGGCTAGCATAGGTTCGGCAGCTTCTATCTCTAACTTGGCCCTGAAACGGGTAGGTAGCCCCTTGAAAGCTTGACCTTTATAACGACTGAAGTAACTGCCCCATAACCCTTTAAGTGCCATTGGAATCACAGGTACAGGAGATCGTTTGATAATCAGCTCCATGCCACGCATGAATTCGGCTACTTCGCCATCAGCGGTTAGCTTGCCTTCAGGGAAAATACAGACGATGTGCCCTTCATCTAGGGCTCGTTCAACTTCTTTGAAAGCGTTTCTAATCGAGTTTCGGTTGGTTGCGGAGATTGGAATAACTCCTGCTCTTTTTAAGAATCGACGTAGTGGAGGCAGCTTGGCGTAATCCTCTTCCATCACAAACCGAATCAAGCGAGGGCAAACCGCACTCAGAAGCAGTGCATCCATATAACTCACATGGTTGCAAACGATCAGTGCGCCGCCATTCTCTGGAAGATGGTGTAAGTTCTTGTGCTTAACTCGGTACATGGTGTGAGTGACCACCCATGTAAAGAAACGGAAAGCGTAGATAGGCACCTGATAAAACAGGTACAGCATAACCAAAGTATTCCCTATCGCGAGCAACACAAATAGTTGTGGAATAGAAAGATCGAGAACACTCAGGCAAACAATACCTAAAACGGCGCTTCCCACCATGAATAGTGAATTGTAGATGTTGAGCCCGGCAATCACTTGAGCGCGTTCATCTGGTTTCGCTCGTAACTGCATCAGAGAATACAGAGGAACAATGAAGATACCGCCAGAGATACCCAATAGCAGAAGATAAGCAAACAGCGGCCACAGCTCTGAATACGTCACGAATTGATGGAAAGAGGTAAATTCAGGCAAGGACTCAGGAATGGATATCGCCATCAATAGCCCAAAAATCGACATACCTAGGCTACCCATTGGTACGATTCCGATTTCAATTCTGTGATTTGACAACTTATCACAAGCCAAAGAACCTATAGCAATACCGACCGAGAAAAGAGCTAACAAAAAGGCAACCGAGCTTTCAGTGCCGTTCAAGTGGAGCTTTGTGAAGTTTGGAAACTGAGTTAGGTAAGCAGCGCCAAGGAACCAGAACCAGCTGATAGACATCAGTGCTTGAAACGTTGGGCGATCTTTTTTTGCAATCGCCAGTGTCGCGCGGGTTAGCTTTACTGGCTGCCACTTCACTTTCAGATCTGGTGCGTTACTTGGCGCTTGTGGAATAAAGCAGCTTGATACATAGCCAAGCACGGCGAAAGAAACAATACATACCGCAGCAATGAGCTTCGCGCTTTCTTCAGATGCAATAATACCGGCACCTAGAGTACCAATAAGGATGGCTAAGAATGTGCCGGTTTCGACTAAAGCGTTGCCGGATACCAGCTCTTTTGTTTCTAACTGTTGTGGAAGCAGTGCGTATTTCACCGGGCCAAAGAAGGCACTTTGCGTTCCCATTAGGAACAGAAGTAGGAGTAGTATCCCGTAGCTTTCGTAGATAAACCCGATCGCGCCCAATGACATGATCGCCACTTCAAGGAGCTTAACTTTACGTATAAACCAAGATTTTTCGTATTTGTCAGCCAGTACACCAGCCAAAGCAGAAAACAGGAAGAAGGGCAGAATAAAAAGACCAGCGGCCAAATTAATGAATAGATTGCTGGAAATAGGCAGCGTATCTACGCTTGCGAAAGCAACAAACAGTAACAGAACATTTTTGAATATGTTGTCATTAAAGGCGCCTAGAAATTGAGTAATAAAGTAGGGTAGGAACCTTTTTTGCGTTAACAGCGAAGATTGGCTGCTGTTGTTCATTGTCTTTCCTTGGATGATTACCAGTTGGTTAAGTAGTTTGAGATTAGGTTATTGATCAACTCTTTACCATCGATAGGTTCAGAGGCGAAAAATTTATCATCAACGCTAAGTAGAGTAATTCCATGTACTCCAGACCATAATACACGGCTGGCTTTAATGACTTCGCTTTCTGTGTGTTCAGGCGCAATAGCTACCAGCAATTGCTCTAACATACCTGTCATTCTATCAATACGGTTCGATTGCCATTCAGGAAGGTTTTCACCATTCATGTTGTGCTCAAAGATAAGCTGCCAACGGTGAGGGTGTTTTTGTGCAAAATCGTGATAGCAGTATGCAAGATTGAAAAGAGCCTGTTGAGGGTTGCTCGATTGTTCAACCGCAGAAGCAGATTGGGACGACAGTTCATCTAATGTTTGAGCAACAACGTGTAAAAGGAGTAGGTTGTAGTTACCAAATACATTCACCAAGGTGCTAGGGACATAACCAATCATATTGGCAATTTTACGTAGACTTAGCTCGTGATAAGAGTGCTCTTCTAAGAAGTCGGTTACCGTCTTTAAGGTTAATTGCACTAATTGTTCGCGAGTATGATCGTTTCGTCTTGCCATGAGTACTTTCTATTAAATGAACATCGTTCAATATTTTAATGCTGCCCCAGAGTGCCGTCAATCCCTTCGCTAGTTTAGTAATCAATTAATAGCCGCAATATTATGATACATGTGTAAACGTCGTGAATATTTCATTGTTCTTTGTTAACGAGTATGATTAAGGTGTCGAAAGATAAAAAAACCTATAAAGGATAATAATGAAACGATTTTTCTCACTAGTCGCGATCCTGTTGGTAACAGTCGCGGTGACGCCAATCGCGGAAGCGAAAAAGTTTGGTGGTGGTAAGTCATTTGGCAAAAGCTTTAAAACGGCTCCAGCACCAAAACAACAAAACACAAATTCGATCCGACAAGATCAAACGGGCAAGAAAACAGCAGCAGCTAACTCTAGCAAGAAAGGCCTTATGGGCGGTCTGCTAGGTGGTTTACTTGCTGGTGGTCTTTTAGCTGCATTCTTTGGTGGCGCATTTGAAGGTATCCAGTTCATGGATATTTTAATCATGGGTCTGATTGCTTTCCTAGCATTTAAATTCCTACGCGGAATGTTGGGCGCGAAGCAGGGCTCAATGAATCAGCAGAATGCACGTGGCCAACAGCCAGCATTCGGCGGCATGGGTCAGAACAAGTTTGAACAACCTAAGCAACAACCAAATGTTCATAACTTCGAGCAAGCACAGCCTCAATCACAACCTCATTCGCAAAATAGCGCTGGTTGTTTCGGTTTTGGTGCACAAAGCGATGTTCCACATAACTACCCACCAGGTTTTGATCAAGCGGCATTCATCAACGGTTCTCGTGAGCACTACCGTACACTGCAAGGTGCATGGAATCACAACGAGCTAAATACGATTGAAGAATACGTATCTCCAAGCCTATTTGAAGACCTAAAAGCTGAGCGTAACAAGCTAGACGGTGATCAGCACACAGACGTAATGTACGTTGATGCTGAAATCGTTCGCGCAGATCACGATGGTAGTAAAGCACAGCTAAGCCTTCAGTTTAGCGGTCGCTACCGTGACACCGCAGACGGCATTGAAGAAGATATCACTGATATCTGGCACTTAGAGCGTGACCTAACGACTCAAAATGCACCTTGGTTAATTGTTGGTATTCAAGGTTAATTCCAGGATTTAACTAAACATCAATAGGATGTAGTTATTCGGAATGACACCAAATAATATAAAGCCCCTGCTGAGAAATCATCAGGGCTTTTTTGCGTCTAATGATATGTATCTATAAGTCGCAGCAGGGAAATTGGCTTTGAGCTTTTTTTGGGTGGGGGAGAAGAGTTTTAGACTCACGGGACAATGCCAATATGACTAACACGTGGTGAACCGACAAAGAACATGTATCGACCAATTGCTTAGGCTGCGTTGCTTATCTGGTTTGTGAGCGTCATGTTGAAGTGTGGGATCACTGATGTTTGAATAGGCTAGTTCGCTTAGTCTTTTTTGCAGTATTGGGTTGGTGTAAGTTGAGGACCGTGTTTAGAAAGATAAGTTTAGAAAGACACGTTTAGAAGGATACAGAGCTCAGAAACGAAAAAAGCCAACTCAATGAGTTGGCTTTTCGATTTTCCAATTAAGAAGAATATGGTGGAGGGAGACGGATTCGAACCATCGAAGGCAGTGCCGGCAGATTTACAGTCTGCTCCCTTTGGCCACTCGGGAACCCCTCCA
>NZ_JBFRVX010000049.1:0-240 GCF_041475345.1 Vibrio sp. 10N.222.48.A3
GAGCTAAACCCTGAAGACTTAGCTGAGTGTCGCACTCTTGGCGAAATCGTTGCTTACATGAACAGCAAGCTTCCGGCTTCTGCTCCTGTAGTCGCTCAAACTGCAGCAACTTCAGTTCAAGCAGCTAGCGGTTTAGATGCCGCTGTCGTTCAGAAGACGATGCTAGAAGTGGTAGCAGAAAAGACGGGCTACCCGACTGAAATGCTCGACCTAGCAATGGATATGGAAGCAGACCTTGGT
>NZ_JBFRVX010000050.1:0-8022 GCF_041475345.1 Vibrio sp. 10N.222.48.A3
CGACTGGATTGGCATTGCTGGGTGGCATGTTGATGGTGTTGGTGGTCGGTTCGATGATGACTCCGGGCTTCTATGCCATTTTCCAAACACTCCGTGAAAAGCTTAAAACGAAACAACAGTAACTCATAGCCTCAATAAAGTGACGGCAAAGGTGTGTTGCTGCTTTATTGATGGTTTTTACCCCTCGTTATGAATTTTAAAGATTGTTTTTACCGTCTAATAATTGAGGGAGGCAGGGAGTATTTCTCTGACCCGTTTTTAAATCTGAGCCATGTGAGTACGGAAGCGGCTATGGCTCCAATGAGAATAAGGTTTACACATGAAAAAACTATTATTGACCGCTTCAATGTTAGCTGCAATGTCTGGTACTGCTTTGGCGAATGAAGAAGAAAGCCAAGTGATTGATCCATCGGATCTAACTCGCGTTTATACACAAGCTGCTTTTTTTGTTACTTCTGACGCTGATATCCGTTTGTCTTCAATGCTAACTGGGTCATGGTCTGAAACGACTCAGTTCGGTGGCTTTATCGAAGGCAACTTTGGCGACTCAGATGCTAAGCCGGGCAAAGATTCAATGGGCGTTGACTACCTTGGTAGCCGAGCTCAATATTTCCAAGTGTCAGCAATTGATAGTTCATTGATGCCACGTGTTGGCTTCATGGCGGACTTCATCCACACTAAGAACTCGGCACTGGGTTTGGATGACAATACCTTGATGTCTGTCGGTGCTATTGGCTTGATTAACCCTGCTTATACCGGCGGTGCAATGCTGTTTCCAAACGTAAACTACACCATTGGTGAAGTGTTTGGTGAAACGGCAGACGGCTACATGCTAAACCTGTTTGCTACTATCCCAATGGGAGATTCTGGCGCGTTTGTTCAAGCATGGCCTGAATACATGAACGTTTCTGGCGACACAGTTGAACTTGAGTCGACGTCTTTCAACATCATGATGAATGCTCCTATTAAGGAAGACCGAACTCAGTGGCTAATGACGAAGCTCCAATACGCATCTGCAGATGTGACTCTGCCAACGGGCGTTACGCTAGAAGGTGACTACGAGCTAAAAGCAGAAGTCGGCGTGAAGTGGTTCTTTTAACGCACTAGGGTGAGCTATCTATGGTTCAACTAGCCATGGTTTAACTATCTATGGTTTAGCGTCCTAACAAGCGGTAACTAAGCTATGGTTTAAATAAGAAGAGAGCTAATGATGTTAGTTCTCTTCTTTTGTTTTATGGCGCTAAAGATAGCTTTAATCCAGTGAACTCGATGCTTGAACCATAATTCAACATGGTCATTTTGTTGTTTTAAGATTACACTGCGCCCAATATTTCAGAAGTACATATTTAGGTAGAGGTCACCATGGACCAAGAACATTACGAAGACGCTGATTACGAAGGCCAAGAGCTGGGCGAAGAAGGCGAAGAGATTGAAATTGAAGCAATTGGTATTGATGTTTCATCACAGCCAATCGAGCTCTACAAAGTGTTTAAAATTGCTAACCTAGTGAGTGGTGGCGGAGAAGCTAAACACATCATCTCTGAAGGCTACGTAGCGGTAAATGGTGAATTAGAAACTCGTAAACGTCGTAAAATGTACGATGGCGACTTCTTTGAATTCAACCAAGAGTACTATGTAGTGGTGTGCGATCAGCCAGTACAAGAAGAATCAGAAAAGCCGAAAAAGAAAGAAGCGCCTAAAAAAGATAACAAGGCGAAGAAAGGTCAGTCTAAAAAGGATTCTAAGAAGAAAGAATCTAAGAAAAGCAAAGCAGAAATGCTAAGCGCAACGGCTGAACCAAAGAAAGAGAAAAAAGAGAAGAAGAAAGAAAACAAACCGAAAAAGAAAGCGGATACGCCGAAGCCAACACGTGACGACAAAAGCGGCCGTAATTCGATTGAGTTCTTCTAAGTTATTACTTTGAAACGTAAGCACCGTTATACCCAGGTTTTACGTTAAACAGATATCAAAAGACTCACTATTTAGTGAGCCTTTTTTGTAGGTGTAAATTAGGTCCTGACCTAATTTTATTTTTGATGAGCCACAAACTCTACAAACTTATCTCTAAGTGGGTTTTCACTCTCTCCATTCCAGATCAATCCGACAGGCCAAGTGGCGTATTCACCTTCTAAAGTAATGAATTCCACATCGGTATTGCTAATGAACTGCGCACTGCTAGGAACAATGGTGAAGCCGATATTGGCAGAAACCAAGGCAAGCAGGGTGAGGATATCATCGGCTTCTTGCGTCTTTGATAAGTCGATTTTATTGGCAAGACAATATTGTTGAATCTGTCTGTCTAATCCGGGACCGCGATGTTGGGCGAGCTTTAGATAAGGCCATTTCGATAACTCAGAGACGACGAGATTTTTGTTTGGCGCTTGCTTGAGAAGATCTTGGTGTATCGCGACCACAAGCGAATCATTGAACAGTGTTAGGCTTTCTAAATCCGATGATTCTGGTATCCGATTGAAGCTGATATCGAGGTCATGGCTCAATAACTCATCTGTCTGCTGCTTGGAAGGTGTGTCATTTAACGTGATATGAACGTCTGAGTATTGTTGTTTATAAGCCGCAATAAGCTTGGGTGCTTCATGATAAGTAGACACGCCAAAGGCAATGTTCAAATGTCCCTGAGTCCCTTTTACCACCGAGCCTGACAGCTGCTCAAACGCTTGCATTGAATGAACCAAACGTTGGGCTTCTGCCAGTAACGTTTTTCCTGCGTGCGTGAGCTCTGCGCCATTCCTGCCACGAGAAAACAGAGACGCCCCAATATTGGATTCAAGTCGTTGAATCTTTTTAGTGAGTGCCGATTGAGTGATGTAGAGCTGCTCTGATGCCAAACGGTAATTGCCCGATTTAGCGAGCTGACAAAATGCCTTCAGGAGATCAAATTCCATTCCAAATACTCATTGAATTGAGAATATCTTTCATTATATGGAATTGAATTGATTTTTTATACTAGGTTCATACCAATCAGATAAAGCGAAGTTTGAGGACGAACCATGAAGAAAGACATCAAAGTAGCGTCGGTTCAATTTAACCACCACGCAGGTGATAAGGCGTATAACTTATCGGTTATAGAGCAATACGTTCAAAAGGCTGCGGACAGTGACGTGCAGATCGTCAGTTTCCCGGAGATGTGCATCACTGGCTACTGGCATGTGTCTGCTTTGTCGCGAGATGAGATTGAAGCGTTAGCGGAACCTGTACCGGGTGGTGAATCGACTCAAAAGCTGATTGCACTGGCAACACAGTTTGGAATCAGTGTTGGCGCGGGCTTGATAGAGCAGGGCATCGATGGCGAATTATACAACACCTACGTATTCGCCATGCCCAATGGTGAGGTACAAAAGCACCGTAAACTGCACACCTTCGTTAGCCCACATATGAGCAGTGGCGACCAATACACAGTGTTTGATACGCCTCATGGTTGCAAAGTCGGTATCTTGATTTGTTGGGATAACAACTTGGTTGAGAACGTCAGGATCACTGTTTTGAAAGGCGCCGATATATTGATTGCGCCACACCAAACGGGCGGTTGTCATTCACGAAGCCCGAACGCGATGAAGCGAATTGACCCTGAGTTATGGTTTAACCGAGATGAAAACCCAGATGCGATTCGTGCAGAAATGCAGGGCAAGAATGGCCGCGAGTGGCTAATGCGTTGGCTGCCTGCAAGAGCGCACGATAACGGCCTCTTTGTGGTGTTCAGTAATGGTGTAGGTGTTGATATGGACGAAGTGAGGACAGGCAACGCGATGATCTTGAGCCCTTACGGTGAAATCATTGCTGAGACCGATAGTGTTGATAACGATATGGTGATTGCAGAGCTAAAAGCAGAAGAGTTAGATATGTGTACGGGCAGACGTTGGATTCGTGGTCGTAAGCCAGAGCTTTATCATTCACTCACACAACCTCTTGGTCATGAACTTGATCCGCACCAAGCGCGTTTTGCTGAGAAATAATGGTGTAAGCGCTGGTGAAAAAGGATGTATTAGGGACGGTTGAAAGGGAGGGGGAAGTTGGAGGGGAGAGAAGAGTTCCTGATGTAGTCTACCCACTTAAACTGTTTTTAAGTGGGTAGACTATTTACACATCAAGCATCAAGCACCAAGCATCAAACGTCAAACGTCTAAGTTCTATTCTCAGTGTCGAGTGCGAGAAGACGTCAGTTCTGATGCACGAAGTTGAGCAACGGCTTTTGCTAGTTCAAGCTGAGCTTGTGCAAAGTTGATGTCTACATTGCCCTTATTGATATTTTCTAGAGCTGCATATTTCGCTTCTTCTGCGCGAGCGCGGTCAATATCTTGACCGTGCAAGGCAGTATCGGCTAACACCGTTACCACATCCGGTTGAACTTCCAACATCCCGCCAGAGACATAAAGCACTTGCCCCTCTGATTTAGGATCTGTGACAAACACTGTGACGCCCGGCTTGATCTTACTGAGAAGCGGGGAGTGACCGGGGCGGATCCCCAGCTCACCATCAGCGCCAGAAACGGCTAGGGCATACGCTGGACCTGAAAACAGCGTACCTTCCGCACTTACAATATTAAGTTGAAATGTATTATCTGTAATTCCGATAGCCATGGTGTACCTGCCTCTTAGAGTGATTTTGCTTTGTTAAGCACTTCGTCGATAGAACCACAGTACAAGAATGCCTGCTCTGGGATATCGTCATATTCGCCGCCTAACAGGCCTTTAAAGCCTCTTAGTGTTTCGCTTAGCGGTACAAATACACCTTTCTGACCAGTAAACACTTCGGCTACGTGGTAAGGCTGAGTTAAGAAACGTTCAATCTTACGAGCGCGAGATACGGTCTGTTTGTCTTCAGTAGACAGCTCATCCATACCAAGAATCGCGATGATGTCTTTTAGCTCTTTGTAGCGTTGCAGCGTTGTTTGGACTTTTTGTGCAATGTCGTAGTGCTCTTGGCCAACCACAAGTGGGTCTAATTGGCGAGAGGTTGAATCCAATGGGTCGATTGCAGGGTATAGGCCCAATGCCGCGATATTACGAGACAGTACAACGGTCGCATCTAAGTGAGCAAAGGTTGTTGCTGGTGATGGGTCAGTCAAGTCATCCGCAGGTACGTATACCGCTTGGATAGACGTGATAGAGCCTTGTCTAGTCGAGGTGATACGCTCTTGAAGCACACCCATCTCTTCAGCGAGTGTTGGTTGGTAACCTACTGCTGAAGGCATACGGCCTAACAGTGCTGATACTTCTGTTCCCGCAAGTGTATAACGGTAGATGTTATCAATGAACAGCAGTACGTCACGACCTTCATCTCGGAAGCGCTCAGCCATAGTCAGGCCTGTAAGTGCAACACGTAGACGGTTTCCCGGTGGCTCGTTCATTTGGCCGTAAACCATGGCTACTTTGTCTAGTACACCCGCTTCTTTCATCTCGTAGTAGAAGTCGTTACCTTCACGAGTACGCTCACCAACACCGGTAAATACAGATAGACCTGAGTGGGCTTTTGCGATGTTGTTGATAAGCTCCATCATGTTGACAGTCTTACCTACGCCAGCACCACCGAACAGACCAATTTTACCGCCCTTAGCGAACGGACAGATAAGGTCGATAACCTTAACGCCGGTCTCAAGAAGTTCAGTGCTGTTTGCTTGTTCTTCATAAGAGGGTGCTTCACGGTGAATTTCGTAGCTTTCTTTTTGACCGATTTCACCGCATTCATCGATAGGCTGGCCAAGAACGTTCATGATACGGCCTAAGGTTTCTTCGCCCACAGGAACAGTGATTGGAGAACCGGTGTTTTCAACAGTTAGGCCTCGGCGCAAGCCATCTGACGTACCCATTGCAATACAACGAACGATACTGCCACCCAGTTGTTGCTGAACTTCCAATACGAGAGAGCTTGCTTCTTCGCTCGTCACTTTCAATGCATCATAAACGCGTGGGCTGTTGCCGCCGCTGAACTCGACGTCTACCACCGCGCCGATAACTTTAACTATTTTTCCAACACTCATCTCTAAATCCTCAAATTCTATTCTTAACCCACTCTTTTCTGCCCTTAGACAGCTTGAGCACCTGAGACTATTTCACTCAGTTCTTGGGTAATGGCAGCCTGTCGCGCTTTGTTGTATACCAACTGCAAATCATCGATGAGTTGGCCTGCGTTATCGGTCGCCGCTTTCATGGCCACCATTCGGGCTGCCTGCTCACAGGCAATGCTCTCTACGATGCCTTGATACACTTGCGATTCAATGTATCGATGTAACAGCTCAGAGAGGATGTCTCTTGGTGCTTGTTCATAGATGTAGTCCCAACGACGTGCTTTTTTCGCGCCTCCATCGGCTTCAGAATCTGAAGGGTGGGGCAGCAACTGCAAGGTCGTTGGTTCTTGAACCATGGTGTTGATGAACTGGTTATAAACGAGATACAAGCTGTCGATTTTTTCGTCGTCGTAATGCCCTAGCATCGCGTTAACCGTACCTAAAATGTCTTCTAATTTAGGCGCGTCACCAAGGCCTGACGTTTGCGCGATAACATTGCCGCTGCGTTGGAAGAACGAGATAGCCTTAGATCCCACTAAGGTTGTTTCTACCTCGACTCCCTTGGTGCGCCATTGCTCCATTTCTTCTAACACTTTCTTGAACAAGTTCGAGTTCAAGCCACCACATAAGCCCCGGTCGGACGAAATAATGATGTAAGCAACGCGTTTTGGTTCACGCTGTTGAAGGTAGGGATGCTGGTATTCGAGCGACCCTGATGCGACATGAGAGATAACTTTGCGCATGTTCTCTGCATATGGACGTGTTAGCGTCATATTGTCTTGAACCTTACGCATCTTACTTGCCGCAACCATCTCCATTGCACTGGTGATTTTCTGAGTGTTACTAACACTGCCTATCTTGGTGCGAATTTCTTTAGTATTTGCCATTATCTGCTCCTAATTTGTTTTGATTTCCAGCCAACAAACCGGAGCGTTTACCAAGCTTTCAACGCTACAAAGTCACCGAGAAGCTTTGCAAGAGCGCCATCAATTTCATCGTTGTAGTCACCATTAGCGTTGATGGTGTCGAACAACTCTGGGTTTTGACCTTTCGCGTAAGCAATCAATTCTTCTTCAAAACGTGCAATTTTGTTCAACTCTACGTCAGCCAAATAGCCTTTTTCTGCTGCGTAGATAACCGTTGCTTGCTCAGCGACAGACATCGGAGAGTATTGCTTTTGCTTCATCAATTCGGTTACACGCTCACCATGGTCAAGCTGCTTACGCGTCATGTCATCTAAGTCAGAAGAGAACTGAGCAAATGCGGCTAATTCGCGGTATTGAGCTAATGATGTACGGATACCACCAGACAGTTTCTTGATGATCTTGCACTGCGCCGCGCCACCCACACGAGATACCGAGATACCAGGGTCAACAGCAGGACGTAGGCCTGAGTTGAACAGTTGGGTTTGTAGGAAAACCTGACCATCAGTAATTGAGATTACGTTGGTTGGTACAAACGCAGATACGTCACCCGCTTGAGTTTCAATGATAGGAAGCGCTGTCAGTGAGCCTGTTTGGCCTTTCACTTCACTGTTCGTGAACTTCTCTACGTATTCCGCATTCACTCTTGCAGCACGTTCTAGTAGACGAGAGTGGAGGTAGAATACGTCGCCAGGGAAGGCTTCACGACCCGGTGGGCGTTTCAGTAGCAATGAGATTTGACGGTAAGCGACGGCTTGTTTTGATAGGTCATCATAGATGATCAGTGCATCTTCACCACGGTCACGGAAGTATTCGCCCATGGTGCAACCCGCATAAGGTGCTAGGTATTGAAGCGCGGCTGATTCTGATGCTGATGCTACAACAACGATGGTATTTTTAAGCGCATCGTGGTCTTCGAGTTTACGAACAACGTTTGCGATAGTAGAGGCTTTCTGGCCGATAGCCACGTACACACATTTGATACCAGAATCTTTCTGATTGATGATCGCATCGATAGCTAACGCTGTTTTACCCGTCTGACGGTCACCGATGATAAGTTCACGTTGACCACGACCG
>NZ_JBFRVX010000051.1:0-19981 GCF_041475345.1 Vibrio sp. 10N.222.48.A3
AATCAAACAAGGTGAGATAATTGTCATCATAGGTTCAAGTGGTACGGGTAAGTCTACCCTGCTGCGTTGTGTGAATTTTCTAGAGCAAGCCGATCAAGGTATTATTTCGATTGATGATATTAAGGTTGATGCTCAGAAACACACCAAAGCAGAGGTGCTTGCACTGCGTCGTAAGACTGGTTTTGTATTCCAAAACTATGCACTATTTGCTCACCAAACCGCGAGACAGAATATAGCTGAAGGTTTGATTACCGTTCGTGGTTGGAAAAAGAAGCAAGCCCATGAAAAAGCACAACAAATACTCGACGACATTGGCTTAGGAGAGAAAGCTGATAGCTACCCAGCCGCGCTCTCTGGTGGCCAGCAGCAACGGGTTGGTATTGGCCGTGCAATGGCTCTACAACCAGAGCTTTTACTGTTTGATGAGCCGACTTCAGCGCTTGATCCTGAATGGGTTGGCGAAGTGCTTAACCTAATGAAAAAACTAGCAAATCAGCATCAAACCATGCTGGTGGTTACTCACGAAATGCAGTTCGCTAGAGAGGTCGCAGACCGAGTGATCTTCATGGCTGATGGCCACATTGTCGAACAGGGATCTCCACAGGATATTTTTGGTAATCCACAGGATCCTAAATTAAAGAAATTCTTAAATAAGGTCGGGATCGAATAAGGATCCTTGTGATTTTAGTTATTCTACGTATAATCCCCCGACCGGAATTTTAGTTAACCCAATCATTGACACTTTTTGTGACAGTGATTACAATTCCGCCTCTTTGTTGAGAGGCGTCGGTTTTCCTTTCTTATATAAAGAAGAGAAAAAATGCCCACGCCGGGTTTAACAAAAACCTAAAACTACTGATCAGTAAGGTAATTACAATGAAACGCACTTTTCAACCTACAGTTCTAAAGCGTAAGCGTACACACGGTTTCCGTGCTCGCATGGCTACTAAGAACGGTCGCGCAACAATCAATGCACGTCGTGCAAAAGGCCGTAAGCGTCTTTCTAAGTAATCTTTGATTATTTTGAATAAGCTAGCCTTCGGTCGGGAGTTACGCTTGTTAACTCCCGAACATTATCAGAATGTCTTCAAGCAAGCTCATCGAGCAGGCTCCCCTCATTTCACCATCATTGCCCGAAATAACTCTCTTTCAAATCCTCGCCTTGGATTAGCCGTTCCGAAAAAGCAGATTAAAACCGCCGTGGGTCGTAATCGATTCAAGCGTCTTACTCGTGAAAGCTTTCGTAACACTCAACACAAACTTCCTAACAAAGATTATGTTGTAATCGCTAAGAAGAGCGCGCAAGATTTAAGCAATGAAGAAATGTTCAAGCTACTCGACAAATTATGGCTTCGCCTGTCTCGCCCTTCGCGTGGATAGCGCTAATACCCATCTATTTTTATAGATGGTTTATTAGTCCACTCATCGGCCCACGCTGCCGATTTACTCCAACCTGCTCTTTATATGCGATAGAAGCGTTGAAAGCTCACGGTTTTGTAAAAGGGTGTTGGTTATCAGGCAAACGTCTATTAAAATGCCATCCTTTGAACGAAGGGGGCTTTGACCCCGTTCCACCAGTCCAAAAACAAGACAGAGATAAATAACGATGGATTCTCAACGTAATATCCTGTTAATCGCATTGGCTTTGGTTTCTTTCCTACTGTTCCAACAATGGAACGTAGCTCAGAACCCAGCTCCACAAGCGGTTGAGCAGGCACAATCTGGCAGCACCCTACCAGCGCCATCTTATGCAGATGATCTAGACCCAGCTCCTGGTCAAGTTGCTTCTGCTAAAACTATCACAGTAACAACTGATGTTCTGACTCTGTCAATTGATACGGTTGGTGGTGATGTCGTTACAGCAAACCTAAACGATTACTCTGCTGAGTTCGATTCTGAAGATACTTTTGTTCTTCTTAAAAACGAGCCTGGTCACCAATTTATCGCTCAAAGCGGTCTAGTGGGTCCTCAAGGTATCGATTTAAGCAGCACTAACCGCCCTAGCTACACGGTTTCAGCAGACAGCTTCACGTTGGCTGAAGGTCAAGATGAACTACGCATCCCAATGACTTACCAAGCGAACGGCCTGGATTACACAAAAACATTCGTCCTTAAGCGCGGCAGCTACGCGATTGACGTTGAATACGATGTAGTCAACAACTCTGGCAATAACGCAACATTCGGCATGTACGCTCACCTACGTCAAAACGTTATGGATGACGGTGGTAGCCTAACAATGCCAACTTACCGTGGTGGTGCTTACTCTACGGAAGATACGCGTTACAAAAAATACAGCTTCGACGACATGCAAGATCGCAACCTTTCTCTTAACCTAGCAAACGGTCAAGGTTGGGCAGCGATGATTCAACACTACTTTGCAAGTGCTTGGATTCCACGCGACGAAGCAGGCAGCAACCTTTACACTCGTGTAATTGGTAACCTTGGCGACATCGGTGTTCGCATGCCGAACAAAACCATCGCTACTGGCGACGAAGCAAGCTTCAAAGCAACGCTTTGGGTTGGTCCTAAACTTCAAGACCAAATGGCTGCTGTTGCACCAAACCTAGACCTAGTAGTTGACTACGGTTGGTTATGGTTCATTGCTAAACCACTTCATACTCTGCTTTCATTTATTCAAGGCATCGTTGTGAACTGGGGTCTGGCAATCATCTGTCTAACTTTCATCGTTCGTGGTGCTATGTACCCACTAACGAAAGCTCAGTACACGTCTATGGCGAAAATGCGCATGCTTCAGCCTAAGCTGACTGCAATGCGTGAGCGTATTGGCGACGACCGTCAACGCATGAGTCAAGAAATGATGGAGCTTTACAAGAAAGAGAAAGTAAACCCACTAGGTGGCTGTTTACCTATCCTTCTTCAAATGCCTATCTTCATTTCACTATACTGGGCACTAATGGAGTCTGTTGAACTGCGTCACTCACCGTTCTTCGGTTGGATTACTGACCTTTCAGCACAAGACCCATACTACATCTTGCCACTTCTGATGGGTGCTTCAATGTTCCTAATCCAGAAGATGAGCCCGACAACTGTAACGGATCCAATGCAGCAGAAGATCATGACCTTTATGCCGGTTATGTTCACGTTCTTCTTCCTGTTCTTCCCTTCAGGTCTGGTTCTTTACTGGCTAGTATCGAACATCGTAACTCTAATTCAGCAAACGCTTATCTACCGCGCGCTGGAAAAGAAAGGCTTACACTCTAAGTAAGTTCGATAACAGAAAGAGATAAAAGAAAGGCGACCAAAAGGTCGCCTTTTTGTTTTGAGCTGATTACAATTCAGCTAATTGATTAATCGTGAACGCCCCTTTGGCCTTCACATGCTAGCAGGCACAACTATGACTACAGATACGATTGTTGCTCAAGCGACTGCGCCAGGACGTGGTGGCGTCGGTATTATCCGCGTTTCAGGCCCACAAGCCGCTCAAGTCGCGCTTGAAGTAACAGGCAAAGTACTAAAACCGCGCTATGCCGAGTACCTGCCTTTTAAATCTCACAATGGCACCGAACTCGACCAAGGTATTGCACTTTACTTCCCTAACCCACATTCGTTCACAGGCGAAGATGTGTTAGAGCTGCAAGGCCACGGTGGTCCTGTGGTTATGGACATGCTGATCAAACGTATCCTATCCATCTCAGGTGTGCGTGCTGCGCGTCCTGGTGAATTCTCTGAGCGTGCCTTCTTGAATGACAAGATGGACTTAACACAAGCAGAAGCGATTGCTGACCTGATTGATGCCAGCTCAGAAGAAGCGGCGAAATCTGCACTACAATCCCTGCAAGGTGAATTCTCTAAACGCATTAATACGCTGGTAGATTCTCTGATTTACTTAAGAATCTACGTTGAAGCCGCGATTGATTTCCCAGAAGAAGAAATTGATTTTCTGGCTGACGGTAAAGTAAGCACTGACTTACAAGCTATCATTGATAACCTAGAAGCTGTACGCCAAGAAGCCAATCAAGGCTCAATCATGCGTGAAGGCATGAAAGTCGTGATTGCAGGCCGCCCAAATGCGGGTAAATCAAGCCTATTGAATGCGCTGTCGGGTAAAGAATCTGCCATTGTGACCGATATTGCGGGAACGACACGTGATGTACTGCGTGAACATATCCATATTGACGGCATGCCACTGCATATTATTGATACCGCAGGCCTACGTGAGGCCTCAGATGAAGTAGAAAAAATCGGTATTGAACGTGCTTGGGAAGAAATAGCTCAGGCAGACCGAGTTTTATTTATGGTTGATGGCACAACAACAGACGCAACAGACCCGAAAGATATCTGGCCAGATTTCGTTGATCGTCTACCAAACAACATCGGAATGACGGTAATTCGTAATAAAGCGGATCAAACCAGTGAAGAGTTAGGCATTTGTCATGTTAACGATCCAACCCTGATTCGCTTATCAGCCAAAACAGGCCAAGGTGTCGACGCTCTGCGTAGTCATCTAAAGGATTGTATGGGCTTTGCTGGTGGTCATGAAGGTGGCTTTATGGCACGTCGTCGTCACTTAGATGCCCTAGAACGAGCATCAGAACACCTAGATATCGGCCAACAGCAGCTTGAAGGCTACATGGCGGGTGAGATTTTAGCGGAAGAGCTTCGAATTACTCAGCAGCACCTCAATGAGATCACGGGTGAGTTCAGTTCAGACGATCTTTTAGGTCGCATCTTCTCTTCATTCTGTATTGGTAAATAACCTTAAAAGGCCAGCTCATGCTGGCCTTCTTCTTTAGTAAGGACAGCTTAATGATCCACATTATTACAGGTAGCACCTTAGGTGGTGCAGAGTACGTTGGCGATCACCTTAATGATCTTCTTGAAGAGCAAGGTCATGAAATAACCCTTCATAATCAGCCTGAATACGATGATATCCCCCAACAAGGCTTTTGGTTGTTGGTCACTTCAACTCATGGTGCCGGTGAATTTCCAGATAATATTAAGCCGTTTATCGACGCATTGACCCAGCAATCTCCAGATTTAAGCCAGGTTCGCTTTGCTGTAGTGGCGCTTGGAGATTCGAGCTACGATACCTTCTGTTTGGCAGGTAAATCTGTCCACAGCCAACTAAAAGAGCTCGGTGCTCAAGCTATTTCTGGCTGTTTTACCATCGATGTTCTTGAAACACCGGTCCCAGAAGATGCTGCAGAGGAATGGTTTAACGATCATAGTGACCAGTTTTAACACCTCAACATTCTAAAAAGCGGCTTATGCCGCTTTTTTTGTCTCTGAAAATCGTGATTGTGAATAACTTTTTTGAAAATAAATCGAAATACATGCCCATTTTTTCAATTTCCTCTGTGGATAAGATCATACATATACGGTGATCAACCTATAGTTATCCAAATAACAACTTTCTAGGTAATTTCCCCTTGTGTATAAGTAGCCATTTTGATCCCAGCTAATCCTCATTATGATCAAAGTTAGATCACACCCTTTGATCCAAAAAAGATCCATGATCTTGTTGATCATTTTCTACTTATCCACAGACGCCCTCGATCCTAATAATAGATCTAATAAAAGATCTCTCTAAAGATCTTATCTATATTAATTAAAAACAGCTTTTTCGAAAAATTCCAAAAACGTTTTCTCAAGCTATGAAAACAGGTAGAATATCGCTCCTTTTTATCAATCTAGAAACGTTTGAGTACCTGAGGTCGGTTCATGCTTTATCACGAAAAATTTGACGTCATCGTTGTTGGTGGTGGCCATGCAGGAACGGAAGCCGCACTCGCATCTGCACGTACTGGTCAAAGTACGTTATTACTAACTCATAATATCGATACGTTGGGACAGATGTCTTGTAACCCAGCCATTGGCGGGATCGGTAAGGGCCACTTGGTAAAAGAGGTCGATGCTATGGGTGGATTAATGGCGCAAGCTATTGATCATGCAGGTATTCAGTTCAGAACATTAAACGCATCAAAAGGCCCTGCGGTACGTGCAACTCGTGCACAAGCTGACCGCGCACTTTACAAAGCCTTTGTCCGTAATGTTCTTGAAAACACACCAAACCTAACTCTGTTCCAACAGTCGGTTGATGACTTGATCGTTGAACAAGATCAAGTGGTGGGTGTGGTTACGCAAATGGGCCTCAAATTCCGCGCTAATGCTGTGGTCTTAACGGTAGGCACATTCCTAGGCGGTAAGATTCATATTGGTATGGAAAGTTCATCGGGTGGACGTGCGGGTGATCCACCATCGATCGCGCTCGCTGACCGTCTTCGTGATCTTCCATTTCGAGTTGATCGCCTGAAAACAGGTACACCTCCTCGCATTGATGCACGCAGCGTTGATTTTTCTGATCTTGAGGTTCAACACGGCGATAATCCGACTCCGGTTTTCTCATTCATGGGTAACCGAGCTCAGCAGCCGCGTCAGATTCCATGTTACATCACGCACACTAACGAAAATACGCATGACGTTATTCGTGCCAACCTCGATCGCAGCCCGATGTACGCTGGTGTGATTGAAGGTATTGGCCCTCGTTACTGTCCGTCGATTGAAGACAAAGTGATGCGCTTTGCTGATAAAAACAGTCACCAAATTTTCATTGAGCCTGAAGGCCTAACGACGCACGAGTTATACCCTAATGGTATTTCAACCAGTTTGCCGTTTGATGTTCAGGTAAAAATCGTTCACTCAATGAAAGGTTTTGAGAACGCACACATCGTTCGTCCTGGTTACGCGATTGAGTACGATTTCTTTGACCCTCGCGATCTTAAACTGACTTACGAGACCAAGTTTATTAAGGGGTTGTTCTTTGCAGGGCAAATCAATGGCACCACTGGCTACGAAGAAGCTGCAGCACAAGGCTTAATGGCCGGTTTGAATGCGAGTTTGTTTACGCAAGGCAAAGAGGGCTGGAGCCCACGCCGCGATCAAGCTTACATGGGTGTACTTATCGATGACTTGTCGACAATGGGTACCAAAGAACCGTACCGCATGTTTACATCTCGCGCGGAATACCGCTTGTTGCTTCGTGAAGACAACGCTGATATCCGTTTGACTGAAAAGTCACGTGAACTTGGCTTGGTCGACGATGCTCGTTGGACGCGATTCAACGAGAAGATGGAAAACATGGAGAAAGAGCGTCAACGTCTTAAAGAAACATGGATTAACCCAAAATCTGAAGATATTGATCAATTGAACCAGATCCTGAAAACACCAATGTCTCGTGAAGCGAGTGGTGAAGATCTTCTTCGTCGTCCTGAAATGACTTATTCACAGCTAACGTCGTTGGATCGTTTCGGTCCTGCACTGGAAGATCAACAAGCCTCAGAGCAAGTTGAGATCCAAGTGAAGTACGATGGCTATATCCAACGTCAACAAGATGAAATTGAAAAATCACTGCGTCATGAAAACACCAAACTGCCGGCTGACATCGATTACAGTAAGGTAAAAGGGCTTTCTAACGAAGTGGTTCTAAAACTAACTACCGCTAAACCAGACTCAATTGGTATTGCATCGCGAATCTCAGGTATCACACCTGCTGCAATTTCAATTCTGTTGGTTTACTTGAAAAAACACGGCCTGTTGAAAAAAGGTGAGGAAGCATAATGAGCGCATTACGCGAAAAACTGGATCACCTGATTGGCCAGACTGAACTTGAAGTATCTGAAAAGCAACGCAGCCAATTGGTTGGCTACGTTGAGTTACTAAACAAGTGGAACAAAGCATACAATCTGACGTCAGTTCGTGATCCGCAAGAAATGATGGTGAAACATATCTTGGATAGCATCATTGTTAGCACTCACTTACAAGGCAAGCGCTTTATTGACGTTGGCACAGGCCCTGGCCTTCCTGGGATTCCGCTCTCAATCATGAATCCTGACTGCGAGTTTTACTTGCTAGACAGCTTGGGTAAGCGTATTCGTTTTATCAAGCAAGTGATTCATGAGCTGGGTATCGACAACGTGGTGCCGATTCAAAGTCGTGTTGAAGAATTTCAACCAGAAGAAAAGTTTGATGCCGTGCTCAGTCGCGCATTTGCATCAATGACAGACATGGTAGAGTGGTGTCATCATTTACCTAAAGAGCAATCCGGTGTATTTTTGGCTCTTAAGGGACAACATCCTAGAGACGAAATCGACCTGTTACCTGAATGGTGTTCAGTGACAGACATTAAAGCTTTGCAAGTGCCAGAGCTTGATGGAGAGCGTCATCTAGTTACTTTATCGCGTCAAGGATAATCAGCGAGGCCATAGTGGGTAAAATCGTAGCAATTGCCAACCAGAAGGGTGGCGTAGGAAAAACAACAACTTGCATTAACTTGGCAGCATCAATGGCGGCAACAAAGCGCAAGATATTGGTTGTTGACCTCGATCCTCAAGGTAATGCCACGATGGCGAGCGGTGTTGACAAGTATCAGGTTGAAGCAACTGCTTACGATTTGCTGGTTGAAGACACCCCATTTGATGAGGTAGTTTGCCGAAGTACATCTGGCAATTATGACCTTATCGCCGCAAATGGTGATGTTACAGCGGCAGAAATCAAATTGATGGAAGTGTTTGCTCGTGAAGTTCGCCTAAAGAACGCGTTGGCATCCATTCGTAATAACTATGATTTCATCTTTATCGATTGCCCACCGTCATTAAATCTTCTTACAATTAATGCGATGGCTGCGGCCGATTCCGTATTGGTTCCTATGCAATGTGAATACTTTGCTTTGGAAGGTTTGACTGCGTTGATGGATACCATTAGCAAGCTCGCTGCGGTGGTCAATGAGAATCTGAAGATTGAAGGTCTTCTGCGTACTATGTACGACCCTCGTAACCGCTTATCGAACGAAGTATCTGATCAACTCAAAAAGCACTTCGGTAGCAAAGTCTATCGAACTGTGATCCCTAGAAATGTGCGTCTGGCAGAAGCGCCGAGTCATGGCAAGCCAGCAATGTACTACGACAAATATTCTGCAGGAGCTAAGGCATATCTTGCTCTTGCTGGCGAAATGTTACGTCGTGAAGAAGTCCCAGTATAGGTCCAACCAAAGGAATTCGCTCAATGTCTAAGCGTGGTTTAGGAAAGGGGCTAGATGCATTGCTTGCAACTAGCTCATTAGCTCGTGAAAAGCAGCAAGTTGCTTCTTATAGTCAGGCGTTGTCGGCTGATGGTGAGCTTATCGAATTGGCTGTTGGTTGCTTAAAGCCAGGTGTATATCAACCGCGTAAGGATATTGCGCCGGAAGCGCTAGAAGAGCTGGCAGCATCAATCCAATCTCAAGGTATTATTCAGCCAATCGTTGTACGCCCCTTAGCACACGACCAGTTTGAGATTATTGCTGGCGAACGTCGTTGGAGAGCTGCTCGTCAAGCTGGCCTTAAGCAAGTGCCATGTCTAATTAAGAGAGTCGAAGACAAGGCCGCGATTGCGATGGCATTGATCGAGAACATTCAGCGTGAAGACTTGAATGCTATCGAAGAAGCACAAGCGTTAGAGCGCTTGCAGAACGAATTTGAGCTGACACATCAACAAGTTGCTGAAGTGATCGGTAAATCGAGAGCAACGGTTAGTAACTTATTACGTCTAAATCAGCTCGAAAATGAAGTAAAAAGTTTAGTTTCCAACAAACACCTGGAAATGGGGCATGCTAGAGCATTGCTTGCGCTCGAAGGCGATACCCAGGTTGAGGCAGCAAACACTGCGGCAACCAAAAAAATGACCGTGCGTCAAACTGAGCAGCTTGTTAAAAAGTGCTTAAAGCCAGACGTTGAATCAGAATCGAAGCAAGAAGACACTGAAGCTATCGAACTTTCACGAAGACTCACGGAAAAATTGCAAGCAAACGTTTCAGTTACTCGTTCTGTTAGTGGGAAGTCAAAAGTGACAATTACTCTTGATGAGCCTCACAAATTAGATCAACTTATTGCTAAATTAGAGTACTAAGTGAGATAATTGATTTAGGTCAATTATGTAATGAACAAGTGATTTCGTACAAAAGTTGTCGGTTTGTATACAAAAATGTAAATGATTGCTGCATTCTTATTGCAATCAATTTGGCTGAACGTATAATTTTCGCCAATTTATCAGCACGCTTTTAAGCGAGTATCAAAGTAGGCTTAAAAGAGGAACGAATACATGGTAGCGGCGTTAGCAAGACCAGGACGAGTGCTTGCAAAGCAAATGTTATTGATCGAGCTTAGCGCGGTTATATTAGTGGCGATAGGGTTAGGTTTAGCTGTTAATCCTGATTGGGGTTTTGCTGCATTAATCGGTGGCGGTATTTTTGTCATCGCGAATGTAGTTTTTTGTGTGTGTGCTTTTCTATTTTGTGGAGCTCGCGCAACTAAGTTAGTTGCGGCGTCGTTCTATGCAGGTGAAGCGCTCAAAATCTTAATCACAGTTCTACTATTCTCTATCGTCTACATGTATATGCAGGTGGAATTAATTCCCCTCAAACTGACCTATTTACTGGTTCTAGGTATTAATATCTTTGCGCCAGTGCTTTTCATTAACAATAAAAAATAGGATGAGTTATGGCTGCGCCAACAGCATCCGGATACATTGAACACCATTTACAAAACCTTTCTTTAGCTAAGTTTGGTCTTGTAGAGGAGACAAGTTTCTGGAACGTACATATAGACAGTCTGTTTTTTTCGGTGTTGACAGGGATGTTATTCCTTTGGGTTTTTCGCTCAGTCGCTAAGAAAGCAACAGTAGGTGTACCTGGTAAGCTTCAGTGTTTTGTTGAAATGGTAGTGGAATTCGTTGGTGACAACGTTAAAGAAACTTTCCATGGCCGCAACCCTCTGATTGCCCCACTAGCACTGACTATATTCTGCTGGATTATCATTATGAACTTGATGGACTTAGTGCCTATCGATTTCTTACCATATCCTGCAGAGCATTGGCTAGGTATCCCTTACTTGAAAGTGGTTCCTACAGCTGATGTTAATATAACAATGGCAATGGCTTTAGGTGTTTTTGCTCTGATGATCTACTACAGCATCAAAGTGAAAGGTCTAGGCGGATTTGCTAAAGAATTGGCACTGCATCCATTTAATCACCCAATCATGATTCCATTTAACTTGGTACTTGAGGTAATTTCGTTATTAGCGAAGCCACTATCTCTAGGTATGCGTTTATTTGGTAATATGTTTGCGGGTGAGGTGGTGTTTATTCTTATCGCGGCAATGCTACCGTGGTACTTACAATGGGTAGGTGCACTACCTTGGGCTATCTTCCATATCTTGGTTATTTTGATTCAAGCGTTTGTTTTCATGATGTTGACAATCGTTTACTTATCAATGGCTCATGAAGATAGTGATCACTAAAAAATTTTTAAGCTTTATTCTAACTATTAATGTTAATCGGAGAACGTAAATGGAAACTGTACTAAGTTTTTCAGCAATCGCTGTTGCTATCATTGTTGGTCTTTGTGCCGTAGGTACTGCAATTGGTTTTGCTATTCTTGGTGGTAAATTCCTAGAAGGCGCTGCGCGTCAACCTGAAATGGCTCCAATGCTACAAGTTAAGATGTTCATCATCGCTGGTCTATTGGATGCTGTTCCAATGATCGGTATCGTAATCGCACTACTATTCACGTTTGCTAACCCATTTGTTGGTCAACTAGCAGGCTAATTAACTTCTAAATAGTTAATTAAATTTTTGTAGTTGATTCTTAACGAGGGGTAGCTGTTGTGAATATGAACGCAACTCTGCTAGGTCAAGCAATTGCTTTTTCACTGTTTGTTTGGTTCTGCATGAAATATGTATGGCCACCAATCATGCAAGCAATTGAAGAACGTCAGAAAAAAATTGCTGACGGTCTAGTAGCCGCTGAACGCGCTGCTAAAGACTTGAACCTGGCACAAGCCAACGCTTCTGAGCAAATGAAAGAAGCAAAGCGCACTGCAACTGAGGTTATTGATCAGGCAAACAAACGTAAAGCTCAAATTATTGATGAAGCACGCGAAGAGGCTCAGGCAGAACGCCAGAAGATCTTAGCGCAAGCTGAAGCAGAAATTGAAGCAGAGCGTACACGTGCCCGTGATGACCTGCGCAAACAAGTCGCAACTCTGGCTATAGCTGGTGCTGAGAAAATCCTTGAACGTACAATCGATAAAGATGTACACGATGATCTTCTTAACAACATTACTGCAAAACTTTAAAGCAAGGGGCTGTATATGTCTGATTTGACTACAATCGCACGCCCCTATGCTAAAGCAGCGTTTGACTTTGCGGTAGATAAAGGTGAGCTAGACCAATGGGGTCAAATGCTTACTTTTGCTGCCGAAGTGGCACAAAATGATGATGTTCACAATTTATTAAGCGGTTCTATGACTGCTGAAAAATTAGCTGAAGTATTCATTGTAATTTGTGGCGAACAATTTGATGAATTCGGTCAGAACTTAATTAAAGTGATGGCAGAGAATGGCCGCTTAATGGCTTTTCCTGATGTTTGTAAAGAGTTCTTTATACTCAAAAAAGAGTATGAGAAAGAGATCGACGTTGAAGTAACTTCAGCGGTAGAACTTTCTGAAGAACAACGAGCAGAGATCAGCAGCAAATTGGAACAGCGCTTAGCGCGCAAAGTTCAGCTGAATTGCAGTATAGATGAGACTCTACTTAGTGGAGTTATTATTCGAGCCGGAGACCTAGTCATCGATAACTCAGCGCGCAGTCGTTTAGACCGCCTGAGCGATGCATTGCAGTCTTAATGGGGATTGGAGCATGCAACTTAATTCCACTGAAATTAGCGATCTAATTAAACAACGTATTGAATCTTTCGACGTTGTTAGTGAAGCTCGCAATGAAGGTACTATCGTTTCTGTAAGCGATGGCATCCTTAGCATCCACGGCCTAGCGGACGTGATGCAAGGTGAAATGATCGAACTACCGGGTGGCCGTTACGCTCTAGCACTAAACTTGAACCGTGATTCGGTTGGTGCTGTTGTAATGGGCCCGTATGCTGACCTACAGGAAGGCATGAAAGTTACAGGTACTGGTCGTATTCTAGAAGTACCAGTAGGTCCTGAAATGCTTGGTCGTGTTGTAAACACGCTAGGTGAGCCAATTGATGGTAAAGGTCCAATCGAAGCTAAATTGACTTCGCCTGTAGAAATTATCGCACCAGGTGTAATCGACCGTAAATCGGTAGATCAACCTGTTCAAACTGGTTACAAGTCTGTTGACTCAATGATCCCTATCGGTCGTGGTCAACGTGAGCTAGTAATCGGTGACCGTCAGACTGGTAAAACAGCAATGGCGATCGATGCGATTATTAACCAAAAAGATTCTGGTATTTTCTCTATCTACGTAGCTATCGGCCAAAAAGCGTCGACTATTGCTAACGTAGTTCGCAAACTAGAAGAGCACGGCGCACTAGCAAACACTGTTGTTGTTGTTGCATCTGCTTCTGAATCTGCAGCGCTGCAATACCTTGCACCGTATGCTGGTTGTGCGATGGGCGAATACTTCCGTGATCGCGGTGAAGATGCACTGATTGTTTATGATGATCTATCTAAGCAAGCTGTCGCTTACCGTCAAATCTCGCTACTACTTAAGCGTCCACCAGGTCGTGAAGCGTTCCCAGGTGATGTTTTCTACCTTCACTCTCGTCTACTTGAGCGTGCAGCTCGTGTAAGCGAAGCATACGTAGAAAAATTCACTAACGGCGAAGTGACAGGCAAGACTGGTTCTTTAACAGCTCTTCCTATCATCGAAACGCAAGCTGGTGACGTATCTGCATTCGTACCAACGAACGTAATCTCGATTACTGATGGTCAGATCTTCCTACAAACTGAGCTGTTCAACGCGGGCGTACGTCCAGCTGTTGACCCAGGTATCTCAGTTTCTCGTGTAGGTGGTTCGGCGCAGACTAAAATCATCAAGAAGCTATCTGGCGGTATCCGTACTGCTCTAGCTCAATACCGTGAACTTGCAGCATTTGCTCAGTTCTCTTCGGATCTTGATGAAGCGACTAAGAAGCAGCTAGACCACGGTCAAAAAGTTACAGAACTGATGAAGCAGAAGCAATACGCTCCTATGTCTGTATTTGACCAAGCTCTAGTAATCTTCGCTGCAGAGCGTGGATACCTTCAAGACGTTGAACTTTCTAAAGTTCTAGACTTTGAAGCTGCTTTACTGTCGTTTGCTCGTGGTCAATACGCTGATCTAGTAACACAGATCGACGCAACGGGTGCTTTCAACAAAGAAATCGAAGCTGAGCTGAAGAAGCTTGTTGACGATTTCAAGGCAACCCAGACCTGGTAATTGGTAGGTGGTCTTAGGGCCACCTCATACCATTAACGGAGAGTAACGATGGCCGGCGCAAAAGAGATACGTAATAAAATCGGTAGTGTTAAAAGCACACAGAAGATTACGAAAGCAATGGAAATGGTAGCAGCTTCAAAAATGCGTCGTTCTCAAGACGCAATGGAAGCTACTCGTCCATATGCAGAAACAATGCGTAAAGTGATCGGTCATTTGGCTAATGGTAGCCTCGAGTATAAGCATCCTTATCTTGAGGAACGTGAAGCCAAACGTGTTGGTTACATCATCGTTTCTACAGACCGTGGTCTTTGTGGTGGTTTGAACATTAACTTGTTCAAGAAAGCCATGAACGACATGAAAGATTGGTCTGAGAAAGGTGCTGATGTTGAGCTTGCAATTGTAGGCTCTAAAGCAACAGCATTTTTCAACAACAGCGGCGCGAAAGTAGCAGCTCAAGTTTCTGGTCTGGGCGATCGTCCAAGCCTTGAAGACTTGATTGGCTCTGTGAGCGTTATGCTGAAGAAATATGATGAAGGCGAACTAGATCGCCTGTTCGTAGTGTTCAACAAGTTTGAAAACACTATGGTTCAAGAACCAACGATCGATCAATTACTTCCTTTGCCTAAATCAGACAGCGAAGAAATGAAACGCAGTCATTCTTGGGACTACATTTATGAGCCCGAGCCAAAGCCACTACTAGATGCACTATTGGTTCGCTATGTCGAATCTCAAGTGTACCAAGGTGTGGTCGAGAACCTTGCTTGTGAGCAAGCGGCTCGAATGATTGCAATGAAATCAGCAACAGATAATGCTGGTGACATTATTGATGACTTAGAACTTGTGTATAACAAAGCCCGTCAATCGGCGATTACACAAGAACTTTCTGAGATCGTTTCAGGCGCAGCTGCGGTTTAAGCTTAGGTAAAACTAAATAGTTAGAGGATTAACGATGGCTACAGGTAAGATCGTACAGATCATCGGTGCGGTAGTCGACGTAGAGTTCCCACAGGGCGAAGTACCTCGTGTATACGATGCTCTGAATGTTAATGAAGTGAAAGAGCGTCTAGTTCTTGAAGTTCAGCAACAACTTGGCGGTGGCGTAGTTCGCGCAATCGTAATGGGTAGCTCTGATGGTTTACGTCGTGGTTTGACAGTTGAAAATACTGGCGCTCCAATCTCAGTACCAGTAGGTACTAAGACATTGGGTCGTATCATGAATGTCCTAGGTGACGCGATTGATGAGTGTGGCGAGATTGGTGCTGAAGAGCATTACGCCATTCACCGTGAAGCTCCAAGCTACGAAGAGCAGTCTAACGAGACAGCTCTTCTAGAAACTGGTGTTAAAGTAATCGACTTGATTTGTCCATTCGCTAAAGGTGGTAAAATCGGTCTATTCGGTGGTGCTGGTGTAGGTAAGACCGTTAACATGATGGAACTTATCAACAACATCGCACTTCAACACTCAGGCCTATCTGTATTTGCAGGTGTAGGTGAGCGTACTCGTGAAGGTAACGATTTCTACTTTGAGATGCAGGAAGCAGGTGTTGTAAACATCGAAAAACCTGAAGAATCAAAAGTAGCGATGGTTTACGGCCAGATGAACGAGCCACCAGGTAACCGTCTACGTGTTGCACTGACTGGTCTAACAATGGCAGAGCGCTTCCGTGACGAAGGTCGTGACGTTCTACTGTTCGTTGATAACATCTACCGTTACACACTAGCAGGTACTGAAGTATCAGCACTTCTAGGTCGTATGCCTTCTGCGGTAGGTTACCAACCTACACTAGCTGAAGAAATGGGTGTTCTACAAGAGCGTATCACGTCAACTAAAGCTGGTTCTATCACGTCTGTACAGGCGGTATACGTACCTGCGGATGACTTGACTGACCCGTCTCCAGCAACAACGTTCGCTCACTTGGATGCAACGGTTGTACTTAACCGTAACATCGCATCTATGGGTCTATACCCAGCGATCGACCCGCTAGATTCTACTTCACGTCAACTGGATCCATTGGTAGTTGGACAAGAACACTACGACATCGCTCGTGGCGTTCAGTCTACTCTTCAGCGCTATAAAGAGCTGAAAGATATCATTGCTATCCTAGGTATGGACGAGCTATCTGAAGAAGATAAGCAAGTTGTATCTCGTGCTCGTAAGATTGAGAAGTTCCTAACTCAGCCTTACCACGTAGCGGAAGTATTTACAGGTGACCCAGGCGTTTACGTACCTCTTAAAGAGACTCTACGTGGCTTCCAAGGTCTTCTATCTGGTGAATACGATGACATTCCAGAGCAAGCGTTCATGTACTGTGGTGCAATTGACGAAGCTATCGAGAATGCTAAGAAGCTATAAGGCTAACTAGGAGGCGATATGGCAGCAATAACCTTTCACCTAGACGTTGTAAGTGCCGAGAAACAAATTTTCTCTGGTCTTGTTGAGACGTTTCAGGTGACCGGTAGTGAGGGTGAGCTTGGTATTTTCCATGGTCACACTCCACTGCTGACCGCTATCAAGCCTGGTATGGTGCGTATTGTTAAGCAGCACGGCCACGAAGAAATTATTTATGTTTCTGGTGGTATGGTAGAAGTTCAGCCTGGTACAGCGACTGTACTGGCTGATACAGCTATCCGTGGTGAAGAGCTAGACGCAGCAAAGGCGGAAGAAGCTAAACGCAAGGCTGTGGAGAATATCCAAAATCAGCATGGCGACATAGACTTCGCACAAGCGGCCGGTGAACTGGCTAAAGCCATTGCTCAGTTACGAGTTATCGAACTGACAAAGCAGCGTCGTTAATCTTTTTAAGATTATAGACTCTGAGATAAAGGCGACCTAAGGGTCGCCTTTTTGCATTTTTAGGTTCTGAAAAATGCATCTTTTACACATCACTACTGGTTAAATGGTTATTGTGATTTAATTTTTTGGCCAAAAACGGTTACAATATCGGCTTAATAAAAATACTGTTGGATAGGTTTACAATGAAGTTTAGCGCAGTGATTCTCGCGGCGGGCAAAGGCACTCGCATGTATTCAAACACACCAAAGGTTCTGCACACGCTTGCGGGTAAGCCAATGGTGAAGCATGTTATCGATACATGTAATGGTTTAGGCGCTCAAAATATCAACCTGGTTTACGGCCACGGTGGTGATCAGATGAAGGCTACTCTAGCTGAAGAATCTGTAAATTGGGCACTGCAAGCTGAGCAGCTAGGTACTGGTCACGCTGTAGATCAAGCATCTGCACATTTTGCTGATGATGAAAAAGTATTGGTGCTATACGGTGATGTTCCACTAATCTCTCCTGAAACCATTGAAAACCTATTAGACGCTCAACCAAACGGTGGTATCGCACTACTTACTGTCGTTCTAGATAACCCGATGGGCTACGGTCGTATCATTCGTCGCAATGGCCCGGTTGTCGCTATCGTTGAGCAAAAAGATGCAACCGATGAGCAGAAGCTTATCAAAGAGATTAATACTGGCGTTATGGTGGCTACTGGTGGCGATCTGAAACGTTGGTTGTCTGGCTTAAGCAACGATAACGCACAAGGTGAATACTACCTGACTGACGTTATTGCAGCGGCTCACGATGAAGGTCGTGCGGTTGAGGCTGTACATCCAGTAAGCCCAATTGAAGTTGAAGGCGTGAACGACCGCTCACAACTGGCTCGTCTAGAGCGCGCTTACCAAGCTGAACAAGCAGATAAGCTATTGAAGCAAGGCGTAATGTTACGCGACCCAAGCCGCTTTGATCTACGCGGTGAATTACAGTGTGGTATGGATGTTGAGATTGATACTAACGTTATCATCGAAGGCAGTGTAAGCATTGGCGATAATGTGGTTATCGGCACTGGTTGTGTATTGAAAGACTGTGAGATTGATGACAACACTATCGTTCGCCCATACAGCGTAATCGAAGGTGCAACGGTCGGTGAAGACTGTACGGTTGGTCCATTCACTCGCTTACGTCCTGGAGCTGACATGCGTAATAACTCGCACGTTGGTAACTTTGTCGAAATGAAGAACACTCGCCTTGGTGAGGGCTCTAAAGCGAATCACTTAACGTACTTAGGCGATGCTGAAATTGGTCAGCGCGTAAACGTGGGTGCAGGTGCTATCACTTGTAACTATGATGGCGCAAACAAGTTTAAGACCATCATCGGCGATGACGTATTCGTTGGCTCAGATAGTCAATTAATTGCTCCAGTTACTATTGGTAATGGCGCTACCGTTGGTGCTGGCTCTACAGTAACTCGTGATGTTGCTGAAAATGAGTTAGTTATCAGCCGTGCTAAAGAACGTAAGATTGCTGATTGGAAACGTCCAACTAAGAAGTAAGTACTAACGTCCAAAAGATATTCGGATACAAGCCAGTAGCAATGCCACTGGCTGCTTTCTAAATAACTTTAGATATAAAAAAAGAGCGAGATTACTCGCTCTTTTTTTGTTTTCGTTAAACGAGAAACTAGTCTTGTTTCTCGTCAGCGACCACTCGAGAGTTGTCTGGTGTCGCGAAGTGTTCAGAAAGCTCTTTGTTTGAAACAATATAGCCAACCCACAATGCACCCAAACAAATCACAACCGCGATACCCGTTGCGCTTAGTGCTTGGCTAGCCATTGCCGCGACCAATGCACTTGATAGGCCACTGATACTGATTTGCAGGCTGTTTTGTAGGCCAGCAGCTGTTGCTGGGCTTTGCTTAGCACTTGATAGAGCACGGTTTACTACTATTGGGTAAAGTGCACCGTTTGCTACTGCAATCAAACAGAAAGGCGCAAGCAGAGGCCAGATTGACGTCAGTTCCCACTGTGATGCAATGAAGATAAGCATCGCTGCAACGCTGAACAAACCGATAAGATTTCTTAGTACAACGCCATCACCATATTTCTTCACCGCTTGCTTACCGAAATAACCACCCGCCATGAACGCGATTGTCTGTGGGATAAAGCTCAAGCCGATGTCTTTTGCTTCATAACCTAGCTGAGCCATTATCTCTGGCATACCCGTTAGGTAAGCGAAGAACGCTGCAGATGCCGAAGCAAACATTAAAACATTACCCATGTAAGGCTTTGATTTTATCAACATCTTGATGTCTGTCTTAATCGATGTCTGCTTTACTTCAGGCGCTTCTTTTGGTTGAGCCATTGTTGTTGCAATTAGTAGTGCGCCCATCAAAGTCAATGTAATGAAGATACTGTGCCAGCCAAAGCTGTCTGCTAGCAACACACCCAGTTGAGGTGCTAGTGCTGGAGATAGCGCTACTAGAGGCATGATAGTAGCAAAAATTTGCTGGCTACTGCTTTGCGAGTAACGCTTGATAACCATTGCTTGCCAGATTACCGCAGGCGCACACACACCGATCGCTTGAATGAAGCGTAGTGTTAGTAGGTGCCATACCTCGGTGCTGAATGCCAAGCCGAATGACGCTGCCGTAAAGATAACAAGACCAACCGTTAGTGTGTTGCGGTGACCATACTTGTCACTCGCCAGACCCCAAAGAAGCTGACCCATTGCCATACCGCCAAGGAATACAGTTAGAGACAGAGCAATCTGCTCTGGACCGGTTGCGAAATCAACTTCCATTGCCTTAAATGCAGGAAGGTACATATCGGTCGCAATAAAGCCAAGCATTGAAAGTACTGCAAGGTAGACCAATTGAAATTTAGAAATATTCATAAGATGCCATTAAGCTAAAGGTAGTGATGTTTTTATCATCAAAAAAATTGTTTGATATACAGAAGTGAAAGCCCC
>NZ_JBFRVX010000052.1:0-7350 GCF_041475345.1 Vibrio sp. 10N.222.48.A3
AATTACCTATAGGTAATTGTATATTACACAGGGATGAATCAGGGGCTCAATTGATGCTTAGCAATCAAAAGTCATTTTCAATTACCCTACCTGAAAGCTGTATCCTTGAAACTCTGATTAAGAAAGAACAACTCATTTCAACCAAAGAAGAGTTAATTATTGCCGCTTGGGGGAGCCCAGATATCATCGGGCCTAACTCTTTACCAGTCGCGATAACTAACCTAAGAAAAGTTCTAGACCTTGATAGCATCAAAATCGTCAACATCCCAAGAAAAGGTTACAAGATTCATATTCCTGAATTTGAAACCTCACTAGACCCGCCGAGAGATATAAAGTTACCACGTCACTCTAAGTTTTCGTGTCCTCTCAAAAAAGCAACCAATCATCTAAAATTATACCAATGGACTTTCATCGGCTTATCTTCAACAACCCTCGCGGTCCTACTAATCAGTTATTTCTATTTTCGATACGAACTTGAAGTTGTTAACGTGAACCTTAATAATCAATCAAGCCAAATCTGTTTAACAAAAAAGGATGAACTGAAATTAATCCTCGCCTCTTCCCAAGTTCAGGCAAGCAAAAAACCTTCAATAAACCCCTAACACCTCGTCAATTTAGTTATTAATAACTAAATCCCCCCTTATTCACAGCAAAGGGGGGTACAACTTAGAGTGCAGGTTCTAACGTAGCGTTAAAATGTCTCAATACTTTAGGTTCATAAGTAAACTTCAAACCTGAAATAGATGAGGCGCGTTTTTTCACTTCTTTAAAAGCAGCAATAATGTAATCAAGGTGAGCTTGCGTATAGGTTGCTCTGGGAATGGCTAAACGCAACAGTTCCGCTGGACAAGGCAGTTGTTCACCAGTTTCAAGGTCACACCCTTGCAATAAGGACCCTATTTCAGCCCCACGAATACCCGCCACTTTATAAAGCTCACAAGATAAAGCATGCCCAGGGAATTGTTCCGGCGGAATATGAGGTAAGAGCACACCTGCGTCAATAAATGCAGCATGACCGCCAGCTTGCTGGCAACGAACCCCTAACGCTTCAAGACCATTTACTAAATATTCAACTTGCTGAAGACGGGAAGCTAACCAATCTTCTTCCATCCCATCATAGAGTCCGACAGCTAGGCGCTCCATAGCACCGCCTTCAAGCCCGCCATAGGTTGGAAAGCCTTCCAATAGCACGCATAATGTTTTGCATTCTAATTGAACATCTAACAAGCTTTCATCTTTGAAAGCAAGCAATCCCCCAATAGGAACCATCGCATCTTTTTTCGCTGACATAGCAAAGATATCGGCATATTTAAAAGCTTCGCTAGTTATCTCTTGAATGCTCCATTCAGCATATCCCTCTTCGCGTTGCTTTACAAAATAGGCGTTCTCTGCAAACCGTGCACAGTCCATAACTACGGGAATATCATAAAACTGCGCTAACTCATAAACAGCCTTCAAATTGGCAAGAGAAACTGGCTGACCACCTGCAGAATTGCAAGTAATCGTACTCACAATATAGGGCACATTTTTAGCCCCGATCTCTTCAATGCCAGACGCGAGCGCTTTCAAGTCAAAATTGCCTTTAAAATCTCTCTTAACTTCAGTATTAAAGGCATCACGAGAAGGCACATTCATCACACGACAGTTATTTTTTTGAGTGTGCCCTTGAGTGGTATCAAAAAAGTAATTTGAAAATGCGGCCATCTTTTCTCGTTCTAGCCCCTTATCTCGTTCACGCTTATTGATCAAGGCAGGTACATACAACTGTTCAGCGCCACGTCCTTGGTGTGTAGGGATAGTAAACTGATAGCCAAATATATCTTTTACCGTTTGGCTAAGCGTCCGATAGCTTCGACTGCCGCTGTACGCTTCATCACCTCTCAACATTGCGGATTGCATGGCCTGCGTTACTGCCCCGGTGCCACTATCGGTCAGTAAATCGATAAACACTTTATCGCTATCTAACAAAAAAGGATTGTACCCCGCTTTCATTAACGCCAGCTCTCGCTCTTGTTCTGTTGTTCTTTTAACTGGTTCAATAACCCGGATTCGATACGGCTCCGGCAAATAGTGTGAATCCATAGGCTGTTCTTGATTGTTGCTAATTGCTGACATAGGGTTCTCTCCAAACATTTTCCAACGATTAAGGGTAAGTTGGTTAGAAATAACTAAAGAAGCCCATTATTCGGACACCCAAACCTCTCCTTCCCAACTTAAATAAAGATTAATCAAATAAATAAAATTTGGTATTAATTTCAGCGTAAATTAAATATTAATAAACATATTAACAACACCTAAAAGCCCTCTAAAAAAGCATCATAGCCATGAGAAAACCTGACCAAATGACATCACCGTTTTTTTAATTAATAAAGATAATTAAATAAACAATGGACTTAGAAAGTAGCACTATAAAAGTAGTGGTATGAGAATGAAAAATATACCTAGAGCATATAAATTAGAAGGAAAATGGAAATATGGAGAGCCCATTATGATACTAGGGAACACATTGGTTGCTGGAGCGGGGCCGGTCGGCATTCAAACTAGCCAAATTATGGCTCCTCTTAGTCAAAAAATAGCCCTCATCGGCAAAAGCTCCCCTCAGTGGGAAAATAGGCAAAGATTAATCAAACAACACGGATACGTTGTTTGTTGTAAGGTGAATGAACCACAATTAGCGACACTAGTCGGATTAGTTAAGTTTAATGAACTTTATACAGAGCTATCTCCCCTTCCCTCCTCTTGGGATACGTTAGTTTTAGCCACTCCAGCTCACGCCTATTGTGATGTGTTGTCTTCCTTTTCTGAAATTTTATTAAAGAACTTAAAACAAATCATTCTTATGTCCTCAATGCTCGGTGGGTGTCTTATTTTAGAAGGAATGTTAAAAAAGAAAGGAGCCTCTCCAAATATAATGCTCTTCTCTAGCTACTTTGCGACGTCTTATTTTACTTCTAACCCGACGGACAAAAATAGGGTCCTCACGGTCAGAACCAAAACAGTAAAAAAACGAGTTTATATTTACCAGTCTAAATCCAATGATGGTTTATTGAGCGCCTTGCGAAACGCTTTAGAAAAAATTGATGTTCAAGTCATCCCTTTAGATAACTCGTTCAGTGTGGAAGGCAGAAACATTGCTACTTATGTACACCCTGCTTTTATTATCAATACGTTTTCATTAGATCACATGTTGTCTAAGGAAGACGAAGTTAAGTACATGTATAAACTGTACCCAGAAGGGCCAATCACCATGAGTTCGATTAGGGATTTACTACTGCACTGGAAATCAGTTTCTCGCCTACTTGAACATTACTCAGCTCAACCGATTAATCTACTGCAGTTGCTAAATGATGAACATCACCGAGTACATGAAAAGACTATCCCCAAGGACAAAATAGTCTCTTTCAACGAGCTTGATGAGATAGAGCAGGAATATCTACTCTACATACGATATAGCACAATCCTGATAGACCCAGACCCGTTTTCAAAAGGTAAAACCTTTGAGGTTTCAGCCAAACCTTATATCAAAGGAAAAGTTAGAAAAGGAAGACTACTACTCCCCAGAACTCCTCTAGAAGACCTACAGACCCTTTATTGGCTTAACCACTTAGTTCAAAGCTCAAGCCTAATCTCTTCTGTCACATTTCCCTCAATAGAAGTGTTTGAAAATTGGATAAAAGAAAGAAACCTACCAAATACGCTAATCCAGGCTTTAAAACAACGCGCAAAAGAATATTACGAATATGCAACCCCATCTATTAGCCCCTAGTAATTACTAGGGGACACACATATCTTTTAATTCGCATTTTAGCGTTTTGCTTCAAAAAGATAACAGGAAAAAGGAGATTAAGGTGTTAATAAGAAAAGCGACGCTCAACGACATATCCTCTATCAATGCTCTGTGTCACGAGCAACTAACAGGCAGCCACAGTAAAATTAGCCATTACAAGAGAGAGCAGAACGAATACAGCTTAAGTGATTACAATTTCAGTAAAATCAGAATCATTGATCTAGTTTTTACGGAATCAATGATGAAGGAGAAGCTAAACAATAAAAATATCTATTTTTTTGTCGCTGAAACAAAAAAGAATAAACAAGTCATAGGTTACCTAATGGTTAGTGTCCATCCTCCTAAAAAAAGGCCGGCTCTCCAACAACGTCTCCCATCTTTCTACGCTTACATCGAACGATTTTATGTGTCGTATAAATACCATGAACAAGGTATTGAGCTTGCCCTACTCAACAGCTTTGATTATTGGAAAAAATACAAATCAGCACACTAATCATTATCTTTCAAAAAACCATGAAATTTGTCAATGCTCAGGCTGAGCATTGACAAATTTTCCCACAATCAAATCAATCTAAAGCTGTTTTTCTATAAAAGCCCATCAAACCTTCTTGATACCCAATCAAAAAGAAAAGGGCGAAACTAATATTGCCAGTGAGTTGCGAAAAGACAAGACAACACACACCACTACGACCCAAGCTAAAATAACGTATTCAATCGGTCACCAGTTATAAATTGCCCCAAGCCCCCTGGTTATCCCAAACCAAAGTAAAGGCGAGACAGCGAGTAACCAAGGAGTTTGGACCTCGATTTTTTATATGTCGGTTGCACCAGAAAAAAATAGCAACATGAAACGTCGATACCACAGCGTAAATCACACCGGTAATTAAGGTGTGACTGAGACACTACATTGTGCTTGGATACTGGTAGGAGGGCAGGGTAGGAGAGTATTAGAAGAGAACAGTTCATCTGCTTGGCATATGTGGCTTCAAACATCGAAATTAAAGCTAAGCGGTGTTCTGCTATTCGCTAGACAGATCTACGAGAGAAAGCCCTAATGCCTCACCTATGACATCTGGACAACTAGAAATTCGTGAATTTTAAAAGAAGGTATCTCGTCTTAAATAGGTTGACGATTTTTAGCAAGCCTGTAACGGAATTTTTTGTTTTTTCATACATATTATTTGGCCTGTTCATCTTACGAATGAAGGCGTCCGTTGACAATGACAACTAATGAACGCCCTCATCAGATTGAACATAAGTCATGTAGCTCACCAAAAACTCCTCTACCTTTGAAGAAAACATTTATTTTACCAAATTCGGATGCTTTTTCATTCAATGCCTTTTTCATTGTTTTGGTGTAGCTCCATTTTGGCTTAACCAGCAACCGCTCTTCTTGAAGGTAGTTAAACTAAACATCGCGGCCCAGCTTTATTCCTTTAGCTATCAATTGAGGTTTTAGTAAGAGAAGTGAAGCTTGTGAGTTCCTAGTCGAGACATGAAGCGCCTTAGTGCAAGCTCACCTTGACAATTTTTCTCTCTGATATACACATTAAAGATAAATATCGCGTAACGAACAAGCCCTAATTACGCTTACTTTCTTTTCGAAGGCTTCTTGCCGCCCTCGGTGATTTCGGCATCGTGCTCTTCCTTGAACTGACTAAATAATCCATTTCTCCATTTTCAATGGTATCCACAACCTGTATTTAAAGCCTAGTGTGTAATCTCGCTGAGTGCTCTTAACGTAGTGTTTATTTGGGATGGTCATAATTAGTCCTCAATGTATAAACATATTTCAAGACGGGGAAAATATTAAAAAAACCACGACTCTGCTGATAGTTTAACAGTCGGACAAGAGATAAAGTTTATCGATGGCTTACAAGCTCGTCGGAAACCTAAAAATATCATGGACCGCAGCGGCCAAGGCTGTCACTAAATAAGTGGAAAGTATCATCAATTACTGCGGTGCTTCCAGATAAAAAACTTATCTCGACGAAAAAATTGCAGGGAGTAGGCGACAATCGAACGTTTTTTAGAAGCTTAAATACTAAGTGGATTCCCGCAATAAATTATCGCAGCTTTGCAGAGACTCAAAAAATCATCCAATACATAATTAGATATTCCAGCCAACTTAGGCCATATCAGTATAATGGTGTTCTGACACTCATTGGCTCAGAACGATTGATTGTCTTGAAAACCGTGACCAATTTTATTGGACCACTATACTCTTGCCTCTAAAGAAAGATAAAGCCCAATTAAGCGATAAACGTAATTTCCCATCTAAGGGTTGATAAAGATTGCTACAAAGTTAGCGTGGTTGCATGACATTGGTATTCCTACAACGTTCGCGAGCTTGTTCGGTTGTGGAGTGGAACAGCACCTACCGACAATTTCAATTTAATAATCAGTAATTTCAGAGCAAGCTTCAGGAACACATTCGTCAAAGTTGGATTTCATTTACGCAACAAGGTTTAAGTCGATTTTAAAGTTAATCTTCTCAGGGACGATAGTAGAAATAGCCTCTGAAGCCAATTTCTATCCAAGAGTGAGAGAAAGGGGCGGTAAATTATAATTATTGACTTAACCTTTGAAATTCGAGAGTTCGTAATATTTGATTTCTGGCGTTGGCACTTAAGGTTCTTCCCAAGGCAAATTAATCCCACTGTCATTAATATAATCAGCGCTCAACACACACAACTCATCACAACACGAATCAACCTTTGTCCAATCCTAACATCTATAGGCCTCATCATTTGCTTGAGGAGGCTATTGCCGATTGTAGTAGCTCATCAGGTAATAGCGGCTGAGCTTGTGTCCACTCGATTTTCAAATTTATGAATAACTTCTCCATGGGAGCATTGACGATCCCATGTCAATACTTACATCATAACTGAAAAATCTTTCAATATAATGGAGGGAAATTTACAAACGATATAGCGTTTCAAAAATCTTTGTGTTTCTCTTATCGAAAGTCCCTCTGCTTCTCTTCGCTACATATAGTTTTGTCTTAGGATCCTTCTCATTCTATCAAAACTACTGTCATCGGTGTCAGGATGTCTTTCCTGATGAAGTTTGTAACGAACTCACTTCAAAGAGGTTAGGTAAATGCAAACTCTTTGCCTAACCTCTGTAGATTAGCACATGCTGTAACCAACAATATCGCAGCTACACATGATCACACCAAAGTGTTCCATTAATGTTGAAGCTCTTTCTTTAGTTCGCATGAGAGAAACTTTTCGTAAGTAGATTTAAATGATAAATAGGTTTGACTGCATAAAAAATCGAGGAGACATAGCAAGCTCGTTTAATTCAGTCAGGCGCAGTGACGAGTAATGCATGAAACTGATTTACAGCCTGGGATGATCTAAAAAACGAAAAAGATCTTCACCATAAGAGCCCGCATTAATAGTAGCGATTTACCACCTAGTTTAGTACCTAAGATCATTAGACCACTACAAACCCAACCCATTTATCAATTACATGCAATTGGTAAAAAATATAGCTAAACATTAAGAGTAAGACATAAAATTATTAGAGAACTAACATTTACCCAACAACTAACATCA
>NZ_JBFRVX010000053.1:0-4962 GCF_041475345.1 Vibrio sp. 10N.222.48.A3
CCTATGAAGTTGTCGCTGGGCTTGGTCTTCTTAATAGCTATACAGGGTTGATTCTGCCTTTGATCGCATCAGCCACCGCGACCTTCTTTTTCAGGCAATTTTTCAAAACCATCCCCGATGAATTGTTAGAAGCAGCTCAACTAGATAATGCAGGCCCATTTCGATTCTTTGTCGATATCTTGCTGCCTCTTTCTAAAACCATGATCGCCGCTATTTTCATCATCATGTTTGTGGTGGGTTGGAACCAATACTTATGGCCGATCATGATGACTACCGATGAAGGTTACAACACCATCGTGATGGGCATCAAACAAGTACTCAATAATATCAATGAAACCAGTTTACCGCGCTATGACTATGCTTTCGCCATGGTGATTTTAGCCATGTTGCCACCCGTACTAGTGGTGGTTGTATTTCAGCGTTGGTTTGTAAAAGGGCTAGTAGAAAGTGAAAAATAATAACGACACAACTCAAATGAACAATAATCGCATTCAATCACTCGATGAGTACAAGACGTCTCACCAACCTTCTCACCAAGCTATCCACAAAAATACAGAGGACACCCCGATGCCAAAGCTAAAACAAACGTTAGCGCACAACCAAGCCACTCACGATCGTACGCGTAAAGCTCCCATCATGCTGGGTATCAAAAACTTGGTAAAGACGTATGAAAACGGCCATCAAGCCGTCAAAGGAGTCTCGCTTGATATCGATGAGGGTGAGTTCCTTGTTTTGGTGGGTCCTTCTGGTTGTGGCAAGTCTTCTATCCTACGTTCCATTGCGGGCTTGGAAAGCATTTCTGGTGGCGAGATTCACTTAAGTGGTCGCCGTGTTGATAACGAAAAGCCAGCTCAGCGTGATATCGCAATGGTCTTCCAAAATTATGCGCTCTACCCCCACATGTCGGTTTACAAAAACCTAGCTTATGGCTTAAAGAACCGAGGTGTTAGTCAGCACCTTATTGAAGAGAAAATTGAGAAAGTCGCCAAAACGCTGAAAATCGAAGAATACCTAGACCGCAAGCCAGCCAAGCTTTCGGGTGGTCAACGTCAACGTGTTGCTATGGGACGAGCGATCGTTCGCGATCCACAACTTTTTCTGTTTGACGAACCTTTGTCTAACCTAGATGCCTCACTGCGTGCTCACATGAGATTAGAGATCAAAAAACTGCAACGCGAACTTGGCGTGACCAGTGTTTACGTGACTCATGACCAAGTCGAAGCCATGACACTGGCTGATAGAATCGTGGTGCTCAACAAAGGCCAGATAGAGCAAGTCGGGACGCCACGAGAGGTCTACCACCAGCCAGCCAGTACTTTTGTGGCGAGCTTCATTGGCAGCCCTGCAATGAATTTTTTACCAGCAACACTCGATGACGGATACCTTGAGATTGGTGATCAGCAAATGTACTTACCCGAGTACGCCCACGTAAAAAATACAGCTATCACACTTGGTATTCGTCCAGAGCACTCTGAAATTGGTTCAGAATTGATGATGAATACCTTGCCTCTTGAACTGCGTATCAGTGTGGTTGAGCCTTTGGGTCCAAATCAATTGGTTCATGGTCTGGTGAACGAGCAGCCCTTCATTGCAGTAACACCCGAAACGACACTGTGCCAAGCCGTCCCCCTAGGGCTAAGAATCGATAAATCCAACCTGCATATTTTTGACAATCATGGCAAACGCATTCACCCAAATAATTTCACATCACAGGAGCCACACGAAGATACGACAAGCTTAACGACGGCTCTCGCTTAATCGAGTACACTGATATTTAATGCGTTTTTACGGTGCGTCTTTAAGAAGGATTAATTATGTCGTCTATCATCGTAGGTCATAGAGGTGTAGCAGGTACTCACCCAGAAAATACCAAAGCAAGCATTGAACAAGCGGCGAAGCTCGGCTTGAAATGGATTGAAGTTGATATTCAGCCCACTCAGGATGACCAACTGGTCGTTTGTCACGATCACACGCTTGAGCGCTGCAGCGATGGCAAGGGTCGAGTTGATGAACACACCCTTGCTGAACTGCGTCAGCTCGATTTTGGCAGTTGGAAGTCTGAGCAGTTCGTTGGAGAAAAAATACTGACGTTGAAAGAGTTGCTCGCGCTTGTTGAGCAGTATGATCTTAGCGTCAACCTAGAGGTCAAAGTCGATAGCCGACATCAAGCACCTCATGTCGTTGATTTGCTGCACACCGAGTTGATTCATTCAAATCTTGACACCGACAGAGTTTTGCTTTCAAGCTTCAGCCATCAAGTCGTTGCTGAAATGGCTCGTCATTTGCCTAGATACCGTGTCGGTGTGATCACAGAGCAACTGACTCAAGATGATCTTATGCTGATTGATGAGGTTAAAGCGTTCAGTTGTCACATGAACTACGAGCATCTGAAGCAGAGCGATCTTGATACACTTGGTGAAGCAAACATTCAAACATGGTGCTACACTGTCAATGATCCGTCTCGCTTCAAATTTCGCTCAAAAGTAGATGCTGTATTTACTGATTTTCCGAATCAGTTCAATCCTATAAATTGAGCTCGTAAATACCGAAAAAATAGCCCCGATAAACTTTAAATAAACTCCCGGGATGCCTTAAAATTAATTCTCGGGAAACCATAAAATTAAGTAGCAAACACAAGTGAGTAGGAGTACATTCCGCTACTCACTTGGTTTCATCGCTCGCTCTATTTAGACAGCTTCATTGGTTACTTAATTTATGGATCTCATTTTTAGTCCAACCTTCCCAATTTTGGGTGCTATCTTCATTTTTGCCGCTATTGTTCGTGGCTTCTCAGGTTTCGGTTTTACCTTAGTGGCACTGCCATTGAGTGCGTTATTCGTGCCTGTTATCGAACTGGTTCCCGTTTTCATGCTGATCGACCTGTTAGGCAATATCCAATTGCTGCCGAAGGTTAAACATCATGTGAATTGGCGCTGGGTTTCAAAGGTATTTGTCCCTTGTTTGGCCTTCACTCCGGTCGGCCTACTTCTGCTAAAATCCGTTAGCCAAGACACGATCATCTTGATCATCAGCGCCTTCATTTTTGCATCTGCACTTATGATCTACAAAGGGTTCCAGTACAAAAGAGAGCCTAGATTTGCTCCCTATATTCTAGGTAGCCTTGCTGGGGTAATGAACGGCGCAGCTTCAATGTCAGGGCCTCCGATTGGTACACACGCGTTGGCAAGCCCAGTTGCTCCGCATATAGCCAGAGCTGGCCTGATTGCGTTCTTTGTGTTGGCAGATTCCAGTGCGTTTGTATCGGCATCTATCGCAGGATTAGTCGACCGCGAGGTGGTCTGGCTTACTTTTGCACTGTTACCAAGCAGCATGTTTGGCGGTTATGTGGGTTCTAAATTATTCGAGAGATTTGGTGGAGCGAAATTTAAGCCAGTCACCATTGCGTTGCTGATCGTAATTGCGATATTCAGTGCAGGTCGAGTCATACTGTAACTGACTTTAGCGGTTAATTTCGGAAGTTGGTTTCACGAATTGACTGCGCTAATTGCCTGCGCGAATAGATTCCGAAAGTGACTAAGAAAATGGGGTACCAATGACTACCATTCGATATGGATAGGGGTACCCATTTTTACAAGTTGGAGAAACTCATCCATATCTTGATTGGTTAATGCGATACAGCCATCCGTCCAATCAAAGCTTTGAATAAAGCTCGGTGAACGGCGCTCACCATTTTTAATTCCGTGGATCTTGATGTTCCCTCCAGGGTCGACATCATTTTCTTCAGCCCACTGCATATCCGAAGGTTGCGGGTAGCTGATATGCACCGAGCGGTGAAAATCCGATTCTTCCATCACATAATCGAGCTGGTATTCCCCTTCAGGTGTTCGGTTGTCTCCTTCAAAACGTTTATGCCCTTTCGGTTGTTTCCCTAACGCAATACGAAACTCTTGAATAACCTCGTCACCCTTAAGTAGGTACATTCTACGTTTCGATTTATCAACTTTGACTAAGGTGACCACTTGCGACAGAGAGTCTGCCTCAGAAGAGGGACCGGTTAGAGTGTAAGACTGTTGAGAAGAGCTTTGAGGGGGACGTTTAGATGAACCTTGAGACAGCTGGGCAACTTGTTCGCCAGAGTTACTGCTAAGAACATCATCCACAATAATCACATGTTTGGAATTTGAGATCACTGAAGAGGTTGAGTTAGAGGAAGACGTTGAGACACGCTGAGAGTGAGCCGGTTTCGACTCGAATACAATGGTTTCGATTGCCGTCGCGTCAGAAATTATCTTTTCAACCACAACCTTTTCAGCTTGCACACTCGAAGCTACAAACAGTAAACACAGTAATAAAGGCAAAAATAGACGCACCTTTAGTTCTCCTCAAAGCGCATGGACATGGTTCGTGATTGAGTTTCCATGCCTAACGACTCATAGAAACCCTTAGCTTGCTGATTAAACTCCATCACTTCTAACCTAAGCTCAATAGCACCGCTCGCTTGCGCCCACTGATTAAACGACTTCATCAACGCTTTGCCGACGCCTTGGCTCTGAACCTGATCGTTTACCACAATCGTATTCACTCGCGCTATTTTGTGAGACTGAATGAAGCTTACCCCTTTATTCTGCGTTACCTTCCCCACCAAGAAACCAACAACCTGTTGAGCATCAACCGCAACTAAGAAAGTGCCAACCGGATCAAGCATCAATCCCAACCAATATTCTTCACTATCAGCCAAGCCATGAGAAGCGGGAGCAAATACTATAGGGGCACCAAGATGATGTTGACGATTTATTTGCATAGAGAGCTCTAAGATCGAGCTAATATCAGTTACCTTAGCGTTCCGGATTTGCATATCACTACCTTTTTAAATTCAATAACACCTTAGCAAAAATAGCTTAGCTGTGCACCGTCCTACTCTTTTAACAAAACTTTCGAGCTAGAGCTTGATACCACTAATTACATGACACGATAACGAAGAACAGCTCCCAATTGGGAGCT
>NZ_JBFRVX010000054.1:0-5764 GCF_041475345.1 Vibrio sp. 10N.222.48.A3
TTACGCGCCTTATCAATTTCTTGCTCGCTACGGCGACGCATGTTTTCAACTTCAGCTTTTGCGCGAAGAACAGAATCTTGCTGCTCTTTCATTTTAGATTCGCTAGAAAGTAGTGCAGCTTCTAGTTGAGCGATTTTTGCTTCTTGCTCATCAACAGACTCTTCATTTAGCTCAGCTTCTTCAACTTTCTCAGCTTCAGCAATGATTTGATCTAGCTCTTCTTCCGTTACTTTGTTTTCTTCGTTGCTCATGATCTCTCCAGAATTCGTTTTCAATGCAAGTGACAGGTGTGTTTGCACCCCAAATTGATATAAAACACTCGCATAGACGTTCAACTTGCCTTTATTATGGGGATGAAGAATTTTGATTCAAGCCTAATTCGTTTGGAAACGTTATGAAAAAGCCATTTGAAGTCATCGCCATTATTGGTAAACCTCGAGATCAGCAAGCAATTCAGACTCATAGAGAGCTCTATCAGTGGTTAAGTACTGAGGGTTATCAAGTGTTTGTGGATGACAGACTCGCTACAATTTTAGACGATATCCCACAAGAACATTTTTCTAGCCTAATTGAATTAGGTAAACGCGCCGATCTCGCCATTGTGGTGGGTGGTGACGGAAATATGCTCGGTGCCGCTAGAATCTTGTCACGTTTCGATATTTCAGTGATTGGCGTAAACCGAGGTAACCTAGGTTTCCTTACCGATCTTAATCCTGAAAACTTCCAGAGTGCGCTTACTGATGTACTCAAGGGTGAATTCATGGAAGAAGAGCGCTTCTTACTTGAAACTGAAATTCATCGTCATGGCCAAATAAAAAGCCACAACGCCGCACTCAACGAAGCAGTACTTCACCCCGGTCAAGTCGCACATATGATCGAGTTCGAAGTGTATATCGATGACAGCTTCGCCTTCTCACAGCGTTCTGATGGCTTGATCGTCTCAACACCGACAGGTTCAACCGCCTATTCGCTTTCTGGTGGTGGTCCTATCCTGTCATCAAGCTTAAATGCAATTTCATTAGTACCAATGTTCCCGCACACCCTTTCAAGCCGCCCACTGGTAGTGGATGGAAAGCGTCGTATCAAGCTGATCGTATCGCCTGATAACCGCGGCACTCAAGAAGTCAGTTGCGATGGCCAAATCTCGCTACCGGTTTCCCCTGGCGATGAGATCCACATTTACCAAAGCCCGAATGTACTCAAGCTGATCCACCCTAAAGACTACAACTACTACCATGTTCTACGTAACAAACTAGGCTGGTCGAGTAAGTTGTTCTAAAAGAATAAAAGCTCCAGAAGTAACCGAATTATGAAAGGCTGACGACGTTCGTCAGCCTTTTTTATTGCCCATAGAAAGCCCGTAGGCTCTCGCTTCTCTGCAATTCCTTATACCTCCACTCCCGACAGGGAGGAACAACTGAGTTGGGAATCTACTGCGGTTTCAGTGATCTACAGACAACCTCAATTCTGAGATCTGTCGCAAAAAAATTTCACCCACCGACTTTACTGTATAAAGAAACAGTATATACTGGGATTATATACAGTATTGTTCAGTTATACAGGTAAATAAAAATGCTGGCTCATCTAAGTGTTAATAATTTCGCTATTGTTAAGTCTTTACAGCTAGAACTCTCTAAAGGCATGACAACAATCACCGGAGAAACTGGTGCGGGTAAATCTATCGCTATCGACGCTTTAGGCTTGTGTCTTGGAGGAAGATCTGATGCAGGAATGGTTCGACAAGGTGAAGAAAAAACCGAAGTCAGTGCCGCTTTTTTACTTGAGAACAATCTGCATGCTACCCGCTGGTTAGAAGACAATGAACTGCTTGATGGCGGTGAATGCATCCTACGCAGAACCATCTCTAAAGAAGGTCGCTCTCGCGCATTCATCAACGGCAGTCCCGTGCCTCTTTCACAATTAAAATCGCTTGGACAGCTGTTGATCAACATTCATGGTCAGCACGCGCACCATCAGTTGATGAAAAGCGATTACCAAATGGCCATGCTTGATCAATACGCAGGTCACTTGAACCTATTGAAATCGACACGTAATGCTTACCAAGCCTGGCGACAAGCCGATAACCACTTAAAAGAGTTACGTGAAAATAGCCAGCAAAACCAAGCTCAAAAACAACTTCTTGAATACCAAATCAAAGAGTTAAATGAGCTGTCTATTGGGGAGGAAGAATATGAAGACCTCGAACAAGAGCATAAGCGCCTCTCCAATAGCGGAGAACTGGCCACAACCTGCCAACAAGCTATCGAGCTTATTTATGAAGGCGAAGAAGTTAATGCGCTTGGTATTCTGCAATCGGCCAATAACTCCCTGATTCAGTTAGCGGAGCTAGATGAAAGATTGGCTGAGTTACCAAACTTATTGTCTGAAGCCATTATTCAGATAGAAGAAACCAATAACGAGTTAAGAACATACCTAGATGGCATTGATGTCGATCCAGGTCGTATGGCTTACGTTGAAGAGCGCTTCTCAAAAGTGATGTCGATGTCTCGTAAACATCACGTGTTGCCAGAAGAGCTTTATAAGCACCATCAAGACTTATTACAACAAGTTGAAGCGCTTGATTGCTCTGATGAAAAATTGGAAGAATTGGCAAACGAGGTAGAAAACCAATACCAGTCGTTCGTGGCTAAATCAGAGAAGCTTCATAAATCTCGAACTCGTTACGCAAAAGAACTCAACAAGCTGATCACGCAAAGCATGCATGAACTGAGCATGGAAAAAGCGCAGTTTGCCATTGAAGTAAACAACACCAACACACACCCTTCTCCATTAGGTATGGATAACGTGACCTTCATTGTTTCGACCAACCCAGGTCAACCAATGCAGCCCATTGCTAAAGTGGCTTCTGGGGGCGAGTTATCACGAATCTCACTAGCGATTCAGGTGATCACAGCGCAAAAAGTGGATACACCAAGCCTGATTTTCGATGAAGTCGATGTGGGTATCAGTGGACCAACCGCTGCGGTTGTCGGAAAAATGCTACGTAAGCTGGGCGAATCTACGCAAGTTATGTGTGTAACGCACTTACCTCAAGTGGCAGGTTGTGGACATCAACAACTGTTCGTTGCAAAGAACACGAAATCAGGTAAAACCGAGACTCAAATGCACACGCTTGATGAACAACAACGCGTTTCAGAGCTTGCTCGACTGCTTGGTGGCAGCCAAATTACCGAATCGACGCTTGCCAATGCAAAAGAGTTATTAATCGCAGCATAGGTTACATATTCAGCAACTTTCTGATAATTTACCGAAAATTCTTGGCAATTTTGCAACTTAATTCAAAATTGCCAGTCATAACAAGCTCAAAGCGCAAGGAGCTTTTTACTTCTTGCTGGAGCTTGTTTATTATCAGGCAGTATTTTAGCGAAGAAAGATCTCAAACTATGCGAATTAAAAAGTGGTTAGTTGCAGTTCCACTTGCACTAACAATGTTGACCGGTTGCTCTCTACTAGAGAAGTTGGTTTATCGAATTGACATCAATCAGGGTAACTATGTTGAACAAGAAGCTGTCGATCAGCTCAAGTTTGGCATGACAAAAACACAAGTTCGTTACGTTATGGGCTCACCTATGCTTATCGAAAATGGCTACCCAGATACGTGGTACTACATTTACCACCACCAAAAAGGCCATAACGACCCTATCCAGAAAAACCTTGTCGTGAACTTTGATGCCACTGGCACTCTAGTAACGATCAATGGTGATTTTGAAGCCAGTGATGAGTTCTTCGAAAGCCTTCGCTAGCTTTCAGTCAACAAAGCTCTCAGCTGATAAAGCTTTCCAGTCGACAAGGTATGAATCGCAAAAGCCTGCTCACATGAGCAGGCTTTTTAATATCTGCTAACAAATTAGCTGCGTGTCTAACCAACAGGCACAAAAAAGCTCGCCAACATTGCGAGCTCTCTTCTTAGTCGAATTTTTTTAGCACTACGATTTAGCTGCGGCTGCTTTCGCTTGCTCAGCACGCTTACGGCGGATCTCTTTTGGATCGGCTAACAGTGCTCGGTAGATTTCGATACGATCTTTATCGCGAACCGTCGCATCTAGCTTAACGTTGCGGCTGAACACACCAACCTTGTTTTTTGCTAAGTCGATCTCTGGGTATAATTCCAAAACGCCAGACTGCGCAATGATCTCTTCAACGGTCGCGTGCTTGTTTACTACTAAAGTAAACACACGCTGTTCATGCGGAAGTGCAAACACAACCTCTACGTGGATCATATCCGATTCAATAGTCATGGCTTAGTAGACCTGTTTCGCGCGTTGAGTAAAAGCACTGACCATATTACTCGTCAGCTCATTGAAAACCTTACCAAATGCCATTTCAATCATTCGGCTAGAGAATTCAAACTCTAACTTAAGCTCAACCTTACACGCTTGCTCATCGAGCGGAGTAAAATACCAACCACCCTGCAGCTTTTTGAACGGGCCGTCCACCAGCTCCATCAAGATCTCAGCGCCATCCGCTAAGCGGTTAGATGTGGTAAATGTTTTACTGATACCCGCTTTAGAGACATCAACCGAAGCCACCATAGTTGAATCTGAAGATTCGATCACACGTGAACCAGAACACCCTGGCAAAAACTCGTGATAACGAGCAACATCATTGACCAAGCTGAACATCTGGTCGGCACTAAACGACACTAATGCTGAACGAGTAACCTTTGGCATATAGACTCCTGTTAAAGACAGCGTTACATTAACACAAACTGCAATTTTAATTGTATTGGGCCAGAGCGCAAATAAAAAGGATTCCCCAACTAGGGTGCAATCCGTATAATGAGGCCATTATGGCAAAGAATAAATCAAAATCAAAAGCCGGTAGTAATACCATTGCGCTTAATAAGAAAGCTCGCCACGAATATTTCATCGATGATGAGATAGAAGCGGGGCTTGAGCTACAAGGCTGGGAAGTAAAATCCCTACGTGAAGGCAAAACCAATATCGCAGAAAGCTACGTCTACATCCGAGACGGCGAAGCATTCATCAGTGGTATGACGATCACTCCGCTAACTCAAGCGAGTACTCATATCGTGGCGAACCCAACACGCATCCGTAAACTACTAATGTCGAGAAAAGAACTCGACAACCTTATCGGTCGTATTAACCGTGAAGGCATGACGCTTGTCGCAACCGCACTTTATTGGTCTCGCTCTTGGGCGAAGATTAAAGTTGGCGTAGCGAAAGGTAAAAAGCTGCACGATAAACGTACTGATATGAAAGAAAAAGATTGGGCGAGAGATAAAGCACGAATTATGAAGAGTAATTTGCGTTAATTTTAAGCACTTAAACGCACAGTGCTAGACAGGCAAAGCTTTTCTGGTACTATGCAAATAACACTTGGGGCTGATTTAGGATTCGACAGGAATTTTGAAGTCTGAGGTGCATGCCGTGGGGCGGTTGGCCACGTTAAAAGCCGCAAAAAAATAGTCGCAAACGACGAAAACTACGCACTAGCAGCTTAATAACCTGCTCAGAGCTCTCTTACCCTAGCTTCCGCTCGTAAGACGGGGACCAATAAGAGATCAAACCCAAACTAGCTAGCGCGGATTCTCCCACCTGAGAGGAAAAGCGCGAATAACAATTCAGGTTAGCCTTTAACTAGCGTGTCGGTTCGCAGGTTGCTGGTGAAATTAAAGATCGACTAAGCATGTAGTACCAATGATGAATGATTTTTGGACGCGGGTTCAACTCCCGCCAGCTCCACCAAACGTTTGGAAAGGGCCAACTCGAAAGAGTTGGCC
>NZ_JBFRVX010000055.1:0-7616 GCF_041475345.1 Vibrio sp. 10N.222.48.A3
GGCCTTGGTGTGACAGGCATGATTGCCAGCCGTACCGATACTTCTGGTGCAGGCAAACGCACACCTAAAGATCACTCAAGTATGGGGGCTATGCCTTACATGTGTGAGCAAGTGAACTTTGATACTGCACTACGTTACGCAAAAGTAGATGCATGGGCGCATCATAAAAACTTCAACACCTTGCTAAGTAAAGCGACTCGCGAACAGATTGATGCGAACAAAATCACTATCGGTTGGTATGGCGAAAGCGTTGCTGATAACACCGATGCAAGCGCGAACCCGAACGGTGAAGACGTAAACAAAGGTTGGTTCCAAGCCATGCGTGACCACAACGCAGCGCGACTTATCAAACAAGGTAAGAACGTGGGTGAAGTGCGTATTGGCCAAGGTGGTGACTTCATCAACCTAGACCTAGCGGTACTTGAAACGAAAAACCTACTGCATGACGCGTGTGAAAACGATTCAAACCTTGTGGCTATCATCGGCTCTGATCTGCTTGCTTACGACAAAGCCAAGTTCTACGAAGCACACGGTAATACGCCAAGCGAAAAAGGCAAAATCCAAGAGCTGCAAGTCATCGGTACTTATGGCGGTTTGCCTGCTGTGAAAGTACCAGGCTTCCCTTCTACGGGCATCATGGTCACCAGTTACGACAACCTGTCCATCTACATTCAAGAAGGTTCTATTCGCCGCTCTACAGGTAAGAAGAACGATGAAAAAGACCAGATTGAAAACTTTGAGTCGATGAACATGGCTTACGTGATTGAAGAGCTAGGTAAAGCCGCCGCGATTGAGTTCAAAAACGTGAAGCTTTGGATTAACGATGCCTGGCATTAAGCCAAGCGTTAAACACTAACACCCCCTCAATGCAGGCTCTATTGCTATTTCAGGTGCGCTTTGGTGCTAACTGTTATTCGCGATTGTCGGCCTGCATTCCCTAACCCAACAAGGATAAATCATGGAATTTGTCGGCAACAAAAACAAACCGTATCAATCTCAGTTGCCAGCAACGGGCAAATACCCAGTACTGAACATTTCAGAGTTTCAGTCTCTGTACCATTTCCAAAGCAATGAGACAGAGGCAGGCATTCTGCATCACGCGAAGGTGTCACGAATCAAAGTGCACTCAGAGCTTAAAGACACCTTAGTGCCTTTTGCTAGTTTGACAGCGTTATCCCAAAAGCGCTTTAGTGATGACGACTCGGCCGAAACCCTTTACAAGCAGGCTGTGTTCGCACTAACCGCCGCGCAACTGATTAGCGTGCAAATGAGTGGTGACGCAACCGCCGAAGCCGCTGACAGACAAGAAGCGCTCACCAGTAAGAAAGAAGAGTGCGAAGTGCAGTACCGCCAAGCGGTAGACATATTAATTCACGCAGAAGAAACCTACTGCTTCGAGAGAGTGTAATGAAAGCACTGCAAAGCTTAACGGACTTATTCAAAAGCCATGTGACAGACGCGGCCAAAATGGACGTGTGGGCGGAGGATGGCGCTTTATTTTGTGGACAAGGTGCTTTTGTCGATGGATTTGAAATTGAATACACCGCCATCGTTTTCTTGCAAAGCGCCAAGTTAGAGCCGCAAGTTTTGTTTATGCATTTAGTCAGCTGGCTTAATAAGTTCGACCCAGAGCGAGCAGAAAAAGGCTTACCCATGCCGACGTTCGCGCTAGAGCCTCTCGATAAAGGTGTGTTTGATCTCAAGCTGAAAATTGATATTCGTGAAGAGTTCGACCTTCAAGAAAGCGAACAAGGAAATTGGAAGCAAGGTGATACCCGTTATGAATGTGTCAGTGGTTTTGAAGCGCGAGCCGATGAAGACCAACTCGGTGAATTGGTCCACTTTGTCGGCCACTTAGGTGATTTGCCATGAGTGAATTAACACTCGCGACGCCTGAACAACTGACTCAAGTTGTGGAAAGTTTAGTGCTTACGGCCAGTGATAAGTTTGAGCTTAATAAACGAATGGCCAACCGAGCACGGCAGTTCTTTCGTCAGCAAATTCGCGCTCAGCGAGATATTGATAACAACCCGTACCAAAGCCGAACGCGGCGAAAGACAACCCAACTATGGGATGGCACCCAAGCGCAGAACACCGTTAACAATAAAAACATGCTGCTCGGTTTTGGTAAGGCATTAAGAACTCACGTAACAGAAGATAGCTTTGAGATTGGCCTAAAAGGTGTCGCGGGTCGCATCGGCCAAGAGCACAACCAAGGCTCTCAAGTGTCATTCACGACTCGCGTTAATGGCCACTACAACAGCAAAACAGGTCAATGGACAGGCGGCGTGAGAACCAAGCGCAATTATCAAATGCCCAAACGAACCTTCATTGGTTGGACACCTGCTCTAGAGCGAGAACTACTCGCCATGGCAGCGGAACACTTTGCACTAGAGGATGCAGCGTAATGGATAAACAAGTAGAGAAACCCAAAGTACCCACCTTCAAGATTAAGCCCGCCACTAAAGGCTTAATCGTGAAAGACCCTATTACCCGAGAGCCACTGAAAGCTGTAGGTGAAGTAAAGCCTCGCAACGCTTACTGGCTACGTCGACTCGCTGAAGAAAGTGTCGTGGATATCGACAAAACAGCCAAGAAGGAAACTAAATAATGAGTATTGGTTTTGCTGAAGTACCAAGCACCGCTCGCGTTCCCGGTGTCTATATTGAAATTGATAATAGCCTGGCAAACAGCGCAGAAGACTTACAAGTCGTCTTGGCGATCGGTAATGCGGTCAGCGGTGCAAAGGTCGCTCACAATAAAGTCACGCTTTGTATGGATGAGACAAAAGCGGCAGACTCGTTTGGTGCGAGTAGCGACATCGTGGAAATGATCACCTACTTCCGCAAGCAAGATAAAACCATGCCAATTTACGCGATCAGCGTGGGTAGCGATGATATTGCAAGTGCATTGGCGGCGCTAGGTGACACGCAATACCACCACATCATGTGCTCATTGAATGACGACACTACCATTCGCGAATTGGGTACCTTTCTTGAAAATCGTTATACCGCATTAGAACAAGTGCCAGGTATTGCGTATCTACCGAAGAAAGGCACGCACGCCGAGCTAGTTACCTTTTCAGCAAAGAGCAACTGCCCGTTAATCAACTTCCTGCCAATCAACAACTTTGGTGACTCTAAAGACCAAGCATTATCAGATGCAAAAGCCATTGGTGCATGGGTAGGTCAAATCGCCCCGTCATTGGCTATCGACCCTTGCAGGCCGCTACAAACACTCAAGTTAAACGGTGTTTATTCACTGGCAACGCAAGAGTGGGATTGGGCTGAACGCAACCTCTTTTTGTATGAAGGCTTGAGTACCTACACGGTGAACTCAGCGAATGAAGTCTTAATTGAACGTGCCGTGACGGCTTACACCGAAAACGCAGCTGGCGTAACAGACAACAGTTACCTCGATGTAATGACACCGGCAACCGCCATGTACTTCCGTCAGAAACAGCGCTCGTTGATCTTAAGTGTCTACCCTCGACATAAAGTTGCGAAAGACGGCACCAAGTTCGCCAAAGGTCAGCCGATTGTTACGCCGACCATGTTCAAGGCCAAACTGTTGACCTTGTATCGAGATCTGGAATACCAAGGCATCGTGCAAGATTTCGATGGCTACAAAAAGTCACTCATCGTCGAGCTTGATAAAACCAACAAGCAGCGCGTCAACTACCAAGATTCACCACAGTTCGTGAACGGTTTGATTATCGTTGCGGGTAAAATTCAATTTAGGAAGTAAGTCATGGGAACAAAAATTACTAGCCGTGCTGTCCTTAACGCAGGCTCATTGGGTCGCCTTCCCCTTAAAGAAGGCGCTGAATTCGGTATGGGCAATATGAAGCGCGAAACCATCATGGGTGACGATGGCGTATTGGGTTTCTCTGAACAGTTCTCAGATGCGCCTTTCATCAAGTGCACCATCATTCACGCTCAAGACACCGATGAGAAAGCCATTGCTGATTTTGTAGGTGAGGACATCACCCTAGAAACGAACACAAGCCGAGCTTACACCTTGAAAGGCGCCTGGACAGTCGACCCGCTTACCGTAGCGGTAAAAGATGGTCAGCTTGAAGTGGTCTTCAACGGTGACGAACTCATCCCGCAGTAAGGAGAAATACCATGATATCCATACTGATGAAACGAGAGGCACTGAAGGAAAAACCATTAACGGTTGAAACCTTTGAAGCTACTGACAGTGTCGACCTTCTAAACGATGTTGGCGCAATGAACGGGGCTGCATTGAGCCAATCCGTTCGCACTGCTTTTGCTGATAAGCCCTGGGAAGAAACACAGAACGTGTTTAAGCAAGACCAAAGCCGCTTGCGTACCTTGTCTGGCTCGAAAGAGAAAGACCCGTACAAACAAGAGCTCATTAACAAGTACCGCCCACTGGTTGAAAAGCTACTGGTTACCCACAAAGGCGACTACGGCAACCTCGATGTGATGTGGTGCTTTTATATGTGGCACTTCGACCTTGGCAAGTTTGAAGAGATCCACGCTGACTTTCGAGCAGCCATTGATGGCGGGTTAGAAGCACCGGCTAATTTTAAAGTGAACGGTCAAACGGGTTTCTGTGATTACGTATTTAAGTACACGCACAAAGCGCACACCGAAAAGAAAGCGTTTAAGCGCGAATATCTGCTAAAAGCGGTGAGCGATTTACTGACTGGCGAGCTTGCTACCAACGCCCCACTTAAAGTAAAAATGTTCCGCCTAGTCGGTGACTGGCACTTTGAAGCTGGCGAAAAAGAAAAAGCGCACAACCTGTTTGAGCTAGTGATGAAGCTAGATCCAAACAAAGGCGGCGTGAAGAAGAAACTAGAAGCATTACAAAAGGAGCTTGGTTATGACCAACCCCATTAAAGACGAGTCACAAATCAAGGTCGCTGAACTGGCCTCGCCTATTGAAAAAGACGGCAAAGCACTAACGCATATTGATATCAGCAAGCCACACTCTGGGCATTTGCGCGGGTTGAGCTTGATAGATGTGTGTGGAATGAAGTTTGAAGCGGGACAAACCCTATTGCCTCGAATCTCTTGCTTGAACGAGCGTGACATTATCAACATGCCTCCAGAGAACTGGGCGCCTTTGCTCACGACGCTTGCCTCTTTTTTCGTCGCGACGGAATAGTTATAGATAGAGTTGAAGACTATTACGCAGATATCGCCCTTGTGTTCCATTGGCCGCCAAGCGAAATAGACAAACTCAGCTACGACGATCTATTACTGTTTCGAGAGCTGGCCAGACAAAGGCACGAACAAACACCACAAGAGAGCGAATAAGCTCTCTTTTTTTGTATCAACAAAAGGCTATCCAGAATGAAAATGAAACTGTCTGTTCTCATGGATATGAAAGATAAAACTTCGGCCGTTCTCAAAGGTATGAGTGGCGAGAGTGATCATTACGCCAAGTCCATTAAGAAAGTACAAAAGACACAGGCTGATGACTCTGCCGCAATGGGGATGATTGACTCGTTCAAAAGCTCACGGAAAGCAATGAATAAGAATGCCATTGCTGTTGCTGCGGTCAGCGAAAAGCTTGAAGAGTTAAAAGTCAAAGCGGCAGGCGTTGAATCCCCAAGCGCTGCACTCACGGAGAAAATCACAAAGCAACAAGCTAAGTTGAGCAAGCTGAACACCGAGCAAGAGGGTTACAAGTCCCATTTAGAGAAGCTCGATAGCCAGTTAAAAAAGACAGGAGTAAATACAGGGAATCTCGATGATGAGTACGACCGTCTGAATCGAAGTTATAAGAAACACGGTAAGGAAATAGGAAGACTCAGTAAGCGTTATACCACCTTACAAAGAGTCATGAGCCCGATTCAAAAGCTGAACCGTTCCATCAAGTTTCCCAAAGTCGGCGCTGCAGCGGCAGGAAAAGGAGCCGCGCTGTTAAGTGGTTTAAGCTTTGCGGGGTTAGTGACGCAAGTGAATGGTGCTGCAGGTGAAATGGACAACCTGGCAAAGACATCGGCGACCCTAAAATTACCTATTGAAGAACTTCAAGCCATGCAGTCCCAGGCTGAACATGCAGGGGTAAGCTCTGACGCATTGTCTAACTCAATGCTTCGCTTTACCAAACGACTTGGCGTGCTGCAAAAAACGGGTTCAGGTGCGTTAGGCTCTTACCTAAAGAAAAGTGAGAACGCGCTGCATAAAGACTTACAGGGAGCGCAAGACACCAAGCAGGCTTATGAGATGCTCCTTGAAGAGTTCTCTCAGCTTGAAACGCCTCAAGAGCAAATGGCCTTTGCCGATGCGGCCTTTGGACAAGACGGTCGCAAAATGCTGATCATGTTGCGTGAAGGCACTGAAGGGCTAACGGCAGCAAGAAAAGAACTCAATGCATTGGGTGGCGGTGCGACTGCAGAAGATGCGGCGAAAGCGGAAGCCTACAATGATGCTCTGCAAAAAATCGAAGAAAGCGTCCGCTCTATGAAGTTTGCAGCACTTGCACCCATCATGGAAAAAGCGACCAAAGCATTCACCCAGTTTTCTGAGAAATTTAAGAACGCGGCCTGGCGAACCGACTTTATTGAAAAGCTTATCCAAACCGTAGATGGTCTTTATCAAGGCTTTGAACTGCTAGGTAAAGGGCTTATTTGGTTAGCGCAAAACTTCAAAGGGATTTTGGCGACGGTCGCCATTCTAAAAGTGGCGTTGATTGCTTTAAATGCGGCTGTTCTGGCAAACCCAATAGGGCTCATGGTGGCCGCGGTTGCTGCTGCGGTAATCGCGATTACTTATTTAATCGATAAGTTCATTGGTTTAGATAAAGTCATTAAATGGATTGGTGGCGGCATTGGCTGGTTATGGGATAAATTCAAAGCCCTAATCAACAAACTACCAGATGCACTCATACCCGATGGGTGGAAAATTCAAACTGATGAAGCTGGCCAAGAAGTCGATAACTTAGCCGCTAAACTCAACCGTATTGAAGACAAGAGCGCGACGCTTGGCATTACGACCAATGAAACCCAAAACCGAACGGAGCGAACCCAAACCGAACAAGGTTATTATGCTTATCAAGCAGGTGGAGTTGAGCCAGTTATGCAGGACGCAACGTATGGTTCGTTGGGTAATCAAACCGAACAAGGGCCCCATGCTTATCAAGCTGGCGGATTCGAATCTACCAAGCAAAATACAGCATATAGCCCACTGGGTAACCAAACCATTAAAAGTAAATCCGAAGTGTCATTGACCATCAAGTCAGATAAGCCAGTCGCGATCGAGAAAGCGAAAAGTGAAAAGGGAACTGACTTGAACTTAGATGTGGGGAATATGGCGGTGAGCTTTTAGGATAATGCCCTTGAAATAACAAGGGCTTACTTTGTTAACACCTTAACGGAACTAGGAGTTACAAAATCACCCCTAAATTATTGGCAACTTCTTCAAGAGCTTGATCTATCATTTCTTGGTCCGCTTTCAATATGGACTTGTTATATAACGCTTGAACTTTCAACCAATCAGATTGAATAAAACTACCTACGCTATTTAAGTTTTTAAAGTGTATAACATTCTTTCCTGTTTGATTACCATTGCTATTCGCCAAGATTAGTCTGAGACTTGATAAGTTCAATAGCTGATTTAGATAAGTATCTATTGAAC
>NZ_JBFRVX010000056.1:0-7512 GCF_041475345.1 Vibrio sp. 10N.222.48.A3
ATCACAAACCAATCTTCCTAATTTAACCTTCGATATAAATCGAAAAATCAATATAAATAACAACCCAATCATCGTAAAAGCGATATATCGAAATACTATTAGCGTGTAGATAGCGACCTCTATCCTCTCTATTATTTGAGTCAAGAAATCCAATTCCTGTATCCAAATATAAGGTCACTATCATGACTAATACATTCAAAAAAATGGCTCTTCCTGTTGCTATCGCAAGCGCTCTATTTGCTTCTGGTTTTGCATCAGCAACACCCACTGTTGAAGCAGTATCAAAAGTAGGCCAAGAACTTCAAACGGCAAACGCAGCTCAATACCAAAACATCGATCTTGATGCACGCTACAAAAGCGAGGTTCTATTCGAACACAAGTCAAACATGTTCTGGGGTAAAGGCGAACGTATCCAGGTTGTTTCTAAAACGGGCGATTCTCTAGCTTACACTGCAGAATCTGACCACGTTCATCCAATCCTAACCAAGCATGGTCGTAAAATGGACCAAGCTATCATCCAAGTAGATGACAATATTTACCTTGGTTACGGCTTCGGTCTAGACACACCAGTCATGATTGAAGGTACTGACGGCATCATCATTGTTGATCCAGGCGAGTCAGTAGAAATGGCTCAATCGGTTAAAGAGCAGTTCCGTCAAATCACAGACAAACCGGTTAAAGCAATCATCTACTCTCACAACCACATCGACCACATCTCTGGCGTGCGTGCATGGGTTACTGACGAAGAAGTAGCATCAGGTGAAGTAAAAATCATCGCTGAAGAAGGCCTAACAGCTGCAGTGGCTAACTGGTCTTCAAACCTAGGTACTCTATTTGGTCACCGCACTTCTTACACAGGTGCTAAGCACGTAGAAGAAGGTGAGCACGGTACAGTAAATGACGGCCTTGGCCCACGCTTCATGCAAGGTGCTATTTCGTTCATCGAACCAAACCTGCTTGTACCAAGCCAAAGCCACATCGAAATCGAAATCGCTGGCGTGAAAATGCACATTGAGAACGTGCCATCTGAAACGAAAGATGAGTTAGTGGTTTACTTCCCAGATCAGAAAATCCTGCACGCTGCGGAAGTACTTCAAGGAGAGAACTTCCCTAATCTTCACACTATTCGTGGTACTAAATTCCGTGACCCATCAATGTGGTTCAAGGGCATCGACGTAATGCGTAAGTTCGACACTGAGATCATGATTAACTCTCACGGTCGTCCAGTTGAAGGTAAAGAAGCGGTAGCTGACGTACTAACGGCTTACCGTGATGCGATTCAATACACGCATGACCAAACTATCCGTTACATGAACAAAGGTATGACGCCGGACGAGCTAGTTGAAGTCGTTAAACTTCCTAAGCACCTTGCTGAGCACCCTTGGTTAGGAGAGCACTACGGTACCGTTGCACATGCTGTTCGTCAGATCTACGTTGGTTACAACGGTTTCTTCGAAGCAGATCCATGGCAATTAGAGCCAATGGCTTACGAGCAACGTGCTAAAGCGTTCGTAGAGATCATGGGCGGCCGTGAGAACATCCTTACGACTGCACAAGCAGCAATTAAGGCTGAAAACTACACATTTGCAGCAGAAATTCTTTCTTACCCAATCACGGTAAACAAGCAAGATATGGAAGCTCGCGAGATGAAAGCACAAGCTTACAAAGCATGGGCTGCAGACCAAGTGAACATCAACTGGCGTAACTGGGCGCTTAACGCGGCGGCTGAACTAGAGAACAAACGTGACTTCTCAAACATGATCAGCTTCGCTTCTGTTGACGTGCTTACTGCGCTACCAAGTAAGCAGATCTTCGACATGATGACTTCAACGCTTATCGCAGAAAACTCGTTAGACGTGAACATGATGCTAACGTACAACTTCTCTGATACGAACGAAGCATTCACTATCGAAATCCGTAACGGTATTGCTCAGTTACACGAAGAAGCAGTAAAAGGCGCAGACGTTCAAATCGACACCACTCGTGCAGTACTGAACCAAATCTTGATTGCGGGTCCAAACGCTCAACAAGTGATTGGTAGCAACCTACAGTCTGGTGCATTCAAGTTCTCGAACGGCGACATCAAAGGCTTCGGTCAATTCATGAGCTACTTCGATAAGCCAATGACTCCAGAAGAGATCATGCTAATCGTTCGTTAATTAGATATACACCAAGCAAAGGCATGCTAAGGATGGCGAGCCGATAACTTAGGGACCTATTGTGGTCCCTTTATCGTTTATTTATTGGTACAGTTCGCAACCTTCATTCAACAATCTCGATCTATTGTTGAAGTAAGAAAACTGCCCTAGTTCGTTTAAGGTTCACACATGCTAAAACGATTTGCTCTCATTCTTTCACTCACATCTTCCCTAACTTTCGCTTGTGGTCTTCACCAAGATACAGGATTTAGTTTAGTGACAGAGCCCGGTTCACTAGAAGTCTTTGGCAACGTCATCACAGCCAGACAAGACAATGAATTCAACAACCTCAATAAACCGGATCACTTTCGACTCTTTGCCATCAAGGCTGCGCTTGCGAAACCCCACCCAAGCAAAATTGAGTTCAACTTATTCGAAGCAATTAAAGGTCATTACAGCCAAGTTAAACTTGAGAAAGGTGTCGATGTGTCAGGTCGAGATACTTTGCCTACAGAGGAAGATCTATTACTGATTACGGAACTCGATGTGTTCGATGCGCTAGCTACTGGCACCATATCTTGGGATCACGCGACACTAAACGGTTTGGTGATCATCAATGGCCCACAAGATAAACGAGAGCAACTTGAAGATTGGCTTAGTGATATTTTTGAAGGGTAGTTGGAATGAATTTAGTGAGAGAACAACACCATAATCGAACCAGATACGGCTCGATTATGGGTAATTGAAGAGCAGTTAAATTGAAAAACAGTTACGCAGCTTGAGTCACTATGTTTTTACGCTGATTTTTAGTCATCAAATGATAAACCACAGGCACAAAGTAGAACGAAATAAGCGTGGTTAATACTGTACCGCCGACAATCGCGACTGCAAATGGAGGCCAGAAACCACCACCAGCAATAATCAACGGCATAAAGCCACCAACGGTTGTAATTGTGGTTGAACTGATATGGCGAGTACACGACATCACTGCCTCAACGACCGCATCCACATTGCCTGATGAGGCTTGCTTATCGAGTTTCAATTCCGTCAGAATCACGATGGCAGCGTTAATCGCTAAGCCCGCAATCCCGAGCATGGCGATGATTACCGTAAAGCCGAACGGATAACCGAAGATCCACACCGACAACAGCCCTAGGCCACCAGCCAATCCTGCTACCATGAAGATGATGCTACTCATTCGGAAAGAGTTGAACGACATCACCACCACCAACACCATCAATACCACCACAACGGCGACATTCGAGATAAGGCTGTTGACTGAATTATCTCGTTCAGCGGATTCGCCACCAAAACCAATCGTGTAACCCGATGGCATCTGATAGCTTGCTAGGCGTTTTTGGAATTCATTAAGCACGGTTTGAGGCAAGACTCCTGCTTCAATGTAGCCCTCAATGGTATTCACACGTTGCCCATTTCGGCGGGTTATCGCGCCGCGACTGGTCGTCAATTCAAGTTCGGCCAGTGTCGATACGTTAATACCTGTCGAGTAGACATCTGAACTGATTGGCAAACGAATATTGCTTAAGTGAGCCAAGTTTTCACGCGCCTCATCTGCCACACGAACACGGATTGGTACCGACTCACTGCCTTCAATCACAGAGCCACTTTCACGACCTGTCAGCGTAGTTTGCAGCATACCTGCGAACTGGTTCAATGAAATACCATTCAGCTTTGCGGTGTCTTCATCAACCTTCAACCACACCTTCGGCGTACCTGGTTGCAGCGTTTCCCTTGTGTGCGTCACATGAGGAACACCCGCCAAAATCAATCGCACATCCTCACCAATCGCTTTCAACGTATCGAGGTTTTCACCATACACTCGCAGTTCAACGGGCGCGGTAAATGGAGGCCCTTGGTTAAGCTTACGTACCAAGATTTGTGCTTCCGGCACCTCTTCATCCAACACCTTTTGCAACTGTGGAATTAGCGCATTGGCTTGGTCAAAGTTCTCTGTTTTCACCATGGCTTGCGAGAAGTACGGCGCGTTATTTTGCCTTGCTTGCAGGTTGTAATAGAAGGATGGGAAGTTTGCGCCCACGAGCCAATCGATACGCTCCACTTCAGGATAACGATGAATGATATCGTCGATTTTTTCAGAGGTGTTTTTAGTGGCATAAATGCTCGCTTGAGGTGGCATATAAACCTGAATCTCAAACATGTCTCGGTCTGATGGCGGGAAGAATTGCTCAGTCAGCTGAGACATACTCCAGTAACCGGTAAACGGAACCAACAACACCAAAGCAATCGTGATGATTGGATGCGTGACACCAAAGCGGACAGAAGATGAGAACCAGCGCGTCAAAGCCGGGATTCTCAAACCCGTCATGTACCAATGGTGCTGCCCTTTCTTGTCGACATCACTGAGTTGTTTCGGCAATAGCTTGGTCGCTAAGCCTGCGATTAAGGTGTGCGAGATGATGTAAGAGCCGACCAATGAGAAAGAAACGGTAATCGCAATACCACCGACAAATTCACCCGATGCACCCGGCATCAAGATAATCGGGGCAAACGCCAACACGGTAGTTAAGGTTGAGCCTAATAACGGCACCCATAAATGCTTCAACGCATTCATGGTCGCTTCTGCTCGTTGTTGCCCTTTCAAACGATACGCCTGAATGGTATCGACCATCACCACCGCGTTATCAACCATGATCCCGAGCGCCACAATTAGGCCTGTCACCGACATTTGGTTAATCGGCACACCGGTCATTTTCATGATCGACAAGGTCAATAATGAGGTTAACGGCAGAGAAATGGCGACTAAGATCGCGGCACGCACGCCTAAAGTGACAAACAGAACAATCAAGATCAGACCAAAACCGATCATCAAGCTTTTGCCTAAATCGTCTAAGCGAGTCTCGGTATAACCTTGCTGATTAAACAGCACCGTCACCTTAACGTTACTTGGTAACTCTTGCTCAAATTTACCAATCAGAGCATTAGCTCGCGACGTCCAGTTGTCGACTCGCAGATCAGGATGCATTCTTGCCGCGACAATCACACCCGGCTCACCATCAATAATGGCAATCTGGTCTTGTGGGGTTTTCTCACCACGTTTCACAGAAGCAATGTCTTCCATACGGATGATGTGACCTTTGCTATCAGTGGCTATTGGCACTTGCTTAATCCGTTCAATAGAATCGAGTTCAGATTTAATTTCTAAGCCAAAGCGAGAATAAGCACTCACTAACTCGCCGGCGGAGTTCTTGGCGTCTGCCCCTTCGAGCGACTCAGCAATATTGGCACTTGAACGCCCCAACGCGGCGGCATCGGCCGTACGTAAACTGATTTGAATCTCTTCTTGTGGCATCCCGTATTCATCAACGAATTCAGTACCCGACAAAGTTCTTAGTCGCTTAGCGAGTTCTTTGGCATAGCGCCCGAGTGTTAATCGGTCAGGTTCACCTGCACCAGACCAGGTTAGAGATGCGATAGTTGTGAAAGCATAGGTATGATCACTGTCGAGATCGGGAGAATGAGAGCCCGCAGGCAAAATGGATTCGATGTCAGATAGCTTGTCGCGAGCTTGAGACCAAACTGGCTCAGGCTCAGTGATGGTGTCATTCAATTCTAAGGTGACAATAGACACGCCCGGCCTTGAGGTTGAGCTCACGAGTTTAACTTCACTCAGCTCACGCAGCTTGTTCTCGATAACTTCTGTTACCAAGGTTTCAACACGCTCGGCACTGGCTCCGGGGAAACTGGTTGTGATGTTCGCGTAACGGTTGATGATGACTGGGTCTTCTGCACGTGGCAACGTCATGAACGCAGAAATACCACTCACCATCAGCAGTGCGGTCATTAAGATAAGCAGTCGAGTGTTGGAAATAGTCTCTATGATTTTCATGCTATTTCCTATTCAGCAGTAACGCTTGCTGGCTTCACGGTTTGTCCAGGAACTAAACGATGTAAGCCACTGGCAATCACTTGTTCACCGTCTTCAATCGCCCCACTCACGTACGCTTGTTGATTGTTGGCAAACAACACCTGAACACTTCGGCGCTCAACTTTGTTGTCTTCACCAATCACAAAGATGTTCCACACACCGCGCAATCCATCAATCAAACCCGTTAATGGCACCCAGTAGCCTTGGTCATCAATCTGCTCATCAAATTTCAAATAGGCAAGTTGCCCTTCTAACACCGACGATTGTTCAGGAAACAAGTAACGCAAACCGACACTGCGAGACTGTGTGTCGACCATTGCGCCCGGATTCAACAGTCTCACAGCGAATTCATCTCGCCCGACGCGAATACTTGGGGCGGAAAGTGAAGTAACCTTTTTCATTTGATGGGCAGGAATACCGATAAAGGCTTCTTTCCCTTCAGAGGCAAGCAGTGTAAGAGTTGGATTCCCTACATTCACTACATCTCCAAGCGAGACAAAGCGTGTTGCGATGGTCCCTGAATATGGCGCACGAACTGTCGATTTCACCAGCTTCAATTGATTGCCTTTTACCGAGGCATCAATACGCAGTAAGTTCGACTGTAACACGCGTTGCTCACTGGTTAACGAATCAATCTCAGCTTCGGCACTGAAGCCTTTCGCTTTCAATGAACGTTGACGTTTAAGGTTCGCAGCCACCAAACTCAATTGAGCTTTGACTTCTTCAGCCTGCGCTTTCAGTTGGCTAGACTCGGTTTCCAAAAGTTGGGTATCCAGTATGATCAACGGCTGACCCGTTGTGACTGTGTCACCGACATCCACCAGAATCTCGTTTACTTTGCCCGCCAGTTCGAAACCTAAATTAGCCTGCTGACCCGCCTTAACCACACCGACATATTCACGCTGAACTGCATAAGAGGAAGACCGCGCCAAGGCCATCGTTTCCACCGTTAAAATGGTTTGGACGCTCGATGCCGTTTCAGCGGTTGAATCAACCGACTCTTGGGCTTGTTCCTTTTCGCCACATCCAACAAGAAAAGCCGACAACGCCACTGCCACTGCGCTTCCCTTCATCAATTTATACATACGTACTGTTCCTATGCGGTACTCAATTATGTTCTTTTTTTAGACTAACCAAATCAAACTAGACTGTCTAGTTTGATTGTGTTAAAAATAAGTTTCATCGTTAATGATTGATAAAACCATCACAAAAAGCATAATGCTTAGCGTAAAACGAGACACATAGAACTGAGCACCAACAGGCACCAAGCAAAGAGACAAACTAGGTAACGAGACAACACTAAGTAACGAGAAGCAAGCACGTGACTAAAATCATCAAGAGTGAACAGAAAAGATCGCAGATCTTAACCGCAGCCAGCCAACTTTTCTCTGAACATGGCTTCAAGATCAATATGGATCAGATAGCCAAAGCAGCGAACGTTTCTAAGCAAACGGTCTACTCTCACTT